>CAZHGF010000015.1:0-12051 GCA_964531945.1 uncultured Gammaproteobacteria bacterium
GGTTTCTTATAAAATTGTTTATTTCGTACTTCTTCAGCAACATTTTCCTCAATAAACATTTTGGTAAATTTTCGAAAGAAAGCATCTTTCGACTCACCTTTCCTTTTGGTAATAACAACCATAAATAAAGAACCCCCTTCCTAATAAAATCCAAAGAGCTAAACCCGAAGTTCCAAATAATTTTTATATTTAAACAGTTAGAATTTGTTTGGAGCTTTGTTTTTCGGATCCAGAATTTAAAAGAGTATGCTCTTATTGTATTAAATTTCCTTGATTTTTTCAATCACCAATTGAAGAGTGAGGGTAGTGGGAACCATATTGGGGCCTTTTGACGAACCATTTAAGAGGATATTTTTTGAAGAGTGGAGAAACCAGGTTGCCTTGGGGTCAAGTTCCTTGAGCCTATTATAAATCGGCGTTAGATCAAGTTCTTTTTTCGGTAGGGTTTTGATTCGTATATTGCCTTTAATGGGATCTTTTCTGATTACCAGACTATATCCCATTTTTAGCGAAAGCTTCATCGCTTCTTCATTCCTTGTTTCCATAGCGAGCGATTTTCCCCACTTTGATGAAAAAACAAATCCTTTCTTAATCTCTTCTTCAGCTTTAGTTTTATTTTTAAAAATCCGCAAAAGGGCATCGAGCATCAGGAGAACGCAGGAAAGTACCTGCCCGCTTGTCGTGAGGGTGGAGTTGAGACCCTCGATGATCTGGGACAAGGTAAATTCGTAGCGGTCTGACGTAGGTTCAGGAAAGTGAACCTCAGCAAAGTGATCAATATCATTGACGTGGGTGACAAGTCTCTCAAGTGCTTCACGATCAGCAGCGGTAATAAAATTATTGGATAGTAAGTATTCATAAACAAGTTTTGTTGCTGATGTATACGCGTCAGTTTGATGGTGATCAAATTTACCTAAGCCCGTATCTACGTGGATGATATTCGGATCAGCATCCGGTGATTGATTATTATATGTTGTCCCGGCTGCTACAAGCTCAATTGATGCTTCTTCCCAGCCCGGGAAAAATCTGGTAACAAGCCATACGCTTGTGATCGCGTCTAAATCGGGATGTATATGGGTAACAACGGTTTTCATCTTAATTCAAAATTAAGAATTCAGAATTGAGAATTAAATTCGTAATTCTGAATATGAACTATAAATTATTGGGAATTTATGAGGGTTCTTATTATTTCTTCCCGTGTCATCATTTTTTTATCTTCTGTATTTCTCATTTTATACTCTATTCTATCTCCTGTTCGTTTTGATACTACTAATCGATGGGGAATACCGATCAAATCTGCGTCGGCAAACTTAACCCCAGCGGTAACTTCTTCTCTATCATCAAACAATACCTCGATTTTCTTATCCTTCAGTTTGTTATATACGGTATTCGCGGAATTTCTCACACTCTGATCACTCAGGTCGAGCCCGACAAGATGTACTTGATACGGCGCGATAATATTTTGCCATATGATTCCATTTTTATCGTTATTGATTTCAATAATGGTAGCCATGGTGCGGGCGAGTCCCATGCCGTAACACCCCATATAGTAAGGTTTTCGTGATCCATCAACGTCAACAAACTCTGCGTCCCTCATTTTTGAAGAGTAGTGAAATCCGAGCTGAAAAATATTCCCGACTTCAATGCCGCGTTTTTCTCTTAGCGGTTTACCATTAGGACCTATATATCCTTCCTTTGCAAGCGCGATATCTCCCTCTATATCCAGTTTATAATCGCGATCAATATTGACGTTCAGAAAATCACGGTGTTTTTTATTCGCACCGGTATACGCGTTTTTTATAGTTCTTAATGACGGATCGCCAATGATTTTTACGGTCTTTTTGAGTCCTACTGGAGAAATGAATCCCGGTTCAGAGCCATTAGCTCGAATCTCTTCCTCAGTCGCATGCCTGAGGTGGTATGCCTTGGCCAGTCGAGCGAGTTTGACTTCGTTTACCTCAAGGTCTCCGCGGATAACTCCCAGAATCATATTTCCCCGTTCATCAACCATCATGAGATCTTTCATCTGCTGCCATAAGGGTTTTTTGTGGAGTTTGACCCCATCTTCCATAGAGTTTCCCCGTGTTGCTTCTACTTCTTCCATGGATTGTTCTGTCTCATCAGCATTTTTTTTATCCGCGATAAATATCGCAACATCAATATGAGCTGCGTAGGTGCCATCACCGGTCGTCAAAAATTTACTCTCCCCCACTTCATGTTCCACAACAAACTCATGGCAGTACTCACCGCCAATATATCCGTTGTCAGATTCAACGACTGTTGTCTTCAGTCCCAGTCTTTCAAAAATTCGCTGATACGTATTCTTCATGTTTTCATACTCTTTTTTAAAATCTTCCTCAGTCGCATGAAACGAGTATGCGTCTTTCATGACAAATTCCCGTAATCGCAGTAAGCCCCCGCGTGCCCGGAGTTCATCGCGGAATTTTGTTGAAAATTGATAGAGATTAAAGGGAAGATCTTTGTAGGAGATTTGAAACTTTCTCACCAGGTCAACGAGCATCTCTTCAGCAGTACCGCCCAGGACAAACTCCATTTCATTCCGGTCTTTTACGCTCATGAGCTCAAACCCTACCGAGTTGGTACGATTTGTTTCTTTCCAGAGTTCTATCGGATGAAGAATCGGGGTGATAAGCTCTTGCGCGCCTGCCCGGTCCATTTCTTCTTTTACTATCTTTTGGATTTTTTGCTGCACCCGGAGTCCCAGCGGGAGGAGATAGTATTTCCCCGCGGTACTTTCGCGGATGTACCCTGCCTGATAGAGGAGCTTATGAGACGTTGCCGTCGCGTCTTTCGGAATATCGCGTATTGTTTTACCGAATAGTTTTGAATAGAGCATATTAAATCGGTGTCAGATCTTAGAGATATCTCTAAGATCTATTTCTTATACCCCAACTCATCCAGTACAATTCCTACTGTTTCCATTTGACCGGATGAGTAGGTGTCGATCACGAGATGATAATATTTGGGATCCCAAAAATTATAGTCGCCATATATTCGTTTCCATTCTTTCATATTAATAGATTCCCGCTCCCTGATGTAATTTTTTGCTTGCTCCACACTGACCCTGTCTCTATTTGCAACTCGATCAATCCGCAGTGAGTTTTCACGGCATCCCAAGAGGATCCTGAGGGTATCAGTTCGTTCCCGCGCCATAAATCCGGAAAGCCATGCCTCAATAACATAGTGTTTTGAATCGAGTAGCTTTATCGTACGCTCGTCGAGTTTTTTATGAAAGTCATCATTGACAAGATCTGCATTAGGTTGAACGTATTCTTTTGTGAAGTCTCTCAGTATCTGCCCGCCACTCGTGAATTTCCAACCCAACGGTTCAAGATGGGGCTTTAGGTTTTGGAGCAAAGTATTTTTCCCTACTGCTACTCCTCCAGAGATGGTGATGTTATCGTAATTGAGTTTCATAATAGTTTATGGTTTACCGTTCTCAATTCACGTAAAAAATACTACTTCTGTGCATTTACACTGAACTGTCAACCGTGAACAGTGAACTTTATCTATAAATCTTCATTATATCATTGATAGTAATTGCGAGGGCGAGAGTCAACAGGAGAATAATTCCGATGAGATTGAGGTTGCGCTCAATTATGTGGTTCACGCGTTTTCGGGTTATCCATTCGTAGATAACAAAAACGAGGCGACCGCCATCTAATGCGGGAAACGGTAAGATATTTACTACGGCGAGGTTTAAAGAAAGTAACGCGACAAGCTGCAGTACTGCATTTTGACCAAATTTCATTGCCTCACCCGTGAAGCGAGCGATACCAATTGGTCCGGCAACATCCACCTGAGGCTTCTGAAATGTTATCAGCTGGATAAATGTTTTACTCAGTTCAACAACAATGTGCTTGGTAATGTTGAATGCCTCAACAAGACCAAAAAATGGTGCCTGATACCAGGGATATTTTTTTTCAACAAACGAGGTAACCGCGACTCCCAAAGGGCCCTGCCCTACCGGAGGGTTTTTCCGGGGAGTTAATCTTACTTCCACAGTCGAACTATCACGCTCTAGAACGAGTATCATTTCCTCACCGGCAAATTTTTTGGTCAGCGAGATCAGCTCAGAGCTTGAAGTAATATTATATTCTTTGTCCTTGTAAATGAGTTTTGTTACGACATCCCGTGTTTTCAGTCCACTTTCAGCGGCCGGGCTTCCCGTAACCACGTGTTCAATAATGACCTTATTGGTAGGCGTAGGCACTCCCTGGGTAAATAGGTAAGAAATCAGTACCCATCCTAAAAGAAAGTTCATAACTACTCCCGCAACAATAATTATTGCTTTTTGCCCGGGCTTTTTATAAACAAAAGTTTTGTCTTTATCCTTTAATGCTTGTTTCTCTTTCTTTACCTCGACGTATTCTTCGCCATAGAGTTTGACAAATCCTCCGATAGGTAAGAGGTTGAAGCTGTAGATAGTTTCACCTATTTTTTTACCAATAAGGCGAGGCGGAAACCCGAAACCGAACTCTTCCACCCGTACGCCATTTTTTTTGGCTGCGATAAAATGTCCGAATTCATGAATAAGAACAAGAACAAGCAGGATTATGAAGAATAGTAGTATGCTCATAATGAAAAAAAGTTAGTTGGTTAGTTCGTCATGCACAAATGATTCAATGGCTCAATGGTTAGCAGTTGATAAAACCATTTAACCATGTAACCATACAATCATGAACGATTTTAAACTTCCATAATCTCCTTGTCTTTACTTTTCCTGACCCCATCTATTTCACCCATACAATTATGAGTTACGGTATCAATATCTTTTTCTACTCTGAATTTCTGATCTTCCGTCATTTCTTTCGCTTCGAACTGATGTTTGATTTTCCGTCTTACCTCGTCACGCTGGTTTCTGATCATGGTTTTCTTTTCTTCTATTTTCTGGTTAATCATCTTTACTAATTTAAAGCGTTGCTCCTCAGAAAGCGGGGCGATGTGAACAAGTATTTTCGTTCCCTGTACCTGAGGATTGACTCCTAAGGGAGATTTGAGGATTGCTTTTTCTATATCTTGCGTTGTCGATGGATCAAAGGGAGTGATAATGAGCGCTGCAGACTCGTCAGTTGTGATTGTTGAAAGTTCATTGAGTTTGAGTTTGGTTTGACCGCCATAGGTTTCGACAATAATGCCTTCAAGTATAGCAGGATTTGCACGGCCGCTCCGGATTGTTTTGAGTTCCTCCCGTAGCTGATTGACTATTTTCTGAATGAAAGATTTAAAGTCGGAAGTAAGATTATTCATAGGATTTGATACTACTCATTCCCCAATTCCCATCTGATAAGTCGTGAGACTTTGATATTCTCGCCAAACTTAAGAACCGCGTCTTTAATAAGATCTCCTACTTTTTTTCCTGGTTCACGAATGTATTCCTGAAGGAGGAACGACTCAACTCCGGTTGCCGGAAGAGACGCTGCCTGCATCGCAAGCTCTATCCCCAGCTTTTGGAACTCCGCGTTTCCTGAAACAAAATCAGTTTCGCACTGCAACTCAAGGAGAGAGGCAACTTTTTTATTATGATGTACGTAGCTGAAAAGCGCGCCTGCCGAAGTCGATCGGGAGGCTTTTTCTCCGACTTTCTCAGCTCCCCACCCGCTTAACTTTTTTTTAGCAGTTTCAATGTTGTTGTCAGTTTCTTCGAGAGCTTTCTTGCAGAGCGCAAACGACACTCCAGTTTCCTCCCGGAGTTGTTTTAATTTTGAGTAGTCGACCATTTTTATACAGCCTTCGCGAAAACCACGCAATATAATTGCGGGGGATGAAGCGAAGTTAAACCCGTAGGAGTTGTCAAAGAATGGTTCTCGCTACGGCGTATTTCAACTATTAACATTTGGGAAACTGCGGACTTTTGGTCCGCAGAGTTTCATAATATAACAAAACTGACCTTGAGCCTTAGTTCCATAGACCTGAGACATCAAAGCTTAGATATAAGAGGTTGTATACATCTAAGGTCAAAGGTCTAATGTCTAACATCTAGATCGTTTTAAGATTTACTTTTTCTTCCACCTACATACGCGTTAATCAGGTCAGAAAAAACTTTTTGTAAGACAGCGGATGAGTCATCATTTACTACAATAGGGTAGCTCAATTGATCCGGATCAGAGTTCGTATCGATAATACCAACTACAGGAATTACATTCTGTTTCGCCTCATTGAGGGCATTTTTTTCTTTTCTACTATCGACGAGGAAAATAACATCAGGGCGTTTCAATAAATTAAGCAGCCCGCCGTAGAACCGCTCCAGTCGCATGAGTTGTTTATCAAGTTTTATGCGTTCATGTTTAACAAACTTTTCCCACTCGCCCCGTTCTTTTTCATCTTTGAGGGTTTGGAGTTTTTTTACATTTTTGATGATGGTTTCAAAATTTGTTAGAAGACCGGGCAGCCATTTTGACGTTATATAAGGGAGAGAGTGAGTATTACAAAGCTCCTCAACATATGGGCTGATGATCTTTTTCGTGACTACTACTAACATCGTTTTATCTTCTTTTGCCTGAGCGGCAAGAAAAGTTTTTGCTTTTGCGAGCGTGTCAACGGTTTTTGTAAGGTCTATGATGGAGACGCCGTTTAAGATTTGATAGACGAATTTTCTTGCTTTTGGATGGAGACGGTTTTTCTTATGCCCTAAGTGTGCTCCGAGCGCAAAAAGTTCTTTCACGTCTGCTTCTAGCTGTGCTGTCTTCATAAATAGATTGTATCAGTAAGAGGCTATTTTTGCAAGGGAATATCGTATTGATATTTGATAAAAGTTGTAGTAGATTACTTACTGCAATACGTTATGTTAAGACTTGTTGAGTTAGGTTTTACACCACCACAGGAATTTCGGGGACTTGATTTCACCGGCCATGTCGCAAGTCGTGCTTTATTGAGTGTTTTTGATCGTATGACTTTGGAAAGAGCGCGTATCCCGGTACGCAGTGTGCCTATTGGAGGGGAAAATGTTGCGCGAGATGTAAGTACTTATTTTGACACCGCTCGTCAGGGGTACCGTCTTTGGTTTCAAATGGCTGAAAAGCACCCAACAGGAGTAAAACCAGAGAGATTTATCAGAGAAGTGGGAAGAAATGGAGATGATCTTACCGCTGAAGTTTTGCAGGGACTTGGTTTGATAAGCGAAAGATTAACTCGACCGGAAGATAAAATGAGCTTCTCAGTTTTTCAACAGTTCGTCGCGGCAGTTAATAAGTTGCGGAGTTTGCAGTCTGTTACATTTTATGACCTTAACACTATACCTCCTCCTGATATTGCTCGGGTAACCGTCAGGCCAAGTAACTGGGACTTTAACTACGACTCTGAGCTTTATTGGCAGATTATAGTTGGCCTTGAGGGTGTTACCCATGAAGTCATGTGGAGTCAGGGGAGAATAGGCGCTGAAACTTCTCCACAAGTCTTGGCTGCCGGCCATTTTTTCGCTGCCCATCTTGATCTTCTCCGCCAAATACGGACGGAAAGGACTCTCGATGTAGCGTAATCAAAGATTGATCGTAAGAAATCGTGCTGCTATAATGCAAGGGTTATGGGTCCTAATTTGGAAAAGGTACAGCATATGAGGGATTTTGTAAATCCTCTCTTTAATACTGCGGTTGATAAGGTTTCGCCTCTTCACTGGCTTATCCACACCGCAGCGCCCTGCGATATTACCGCATTTGGCTTGGGATGCGGTAAGGAAGCAGCTCATCAAATACGGAAAGGAAATATTAGTGCTGGGTTTGGGTGGGCGATAACCGGCGCGGTCGCAGATTTTCTGGATGGGAGAGCGGCAGACGCACAGAACAGAAAAAGCGCGAAAGGTGAATTCTTAGACTCCATGCTCGACCGCTTTTTTGACCGAGATATTTTATTAGCTATGGCAGATCATGCCACTCATAGAGGCTGGAAAAACGAAGCCGCGTTTGCCCGCGTTGGAGCTGGTATGTCACCAACCGTGTCATATCTTCGTGGTGTCGCGGAAAGTGAAGGAATTCCTGTGAGAGAGCAGGGATTGGGAACCAGATTCTGGAGGGTAGCCGCAATACTTACGTGCCTTGCTGTACCGAAACAGGAAGTATGGGCAGCGGGTTTGGGCTATATTGCCGGCGCTACTTCCTTTACTTCGCTCCAACGCTTCAAAAACTTATTTCCACCTGAATTCTCTGACGAGTTCGATAAAATCTGTATCGAAGAACAATACGCGAGAGCCCAGGAAAAGGCGTTCATAGGGCTTATTCGCACCGGACTAGCTTACGTTCTTACACGAGATCCTGATGCCGCAGCACTTTCCACGATTGATTCATACGCAAAAACAAAAAAAGAAATCGTTTTGAAAGATCCAAATGCACGTCCCACGTTTCTTGACTGGGCGATTAGTAACGGTTTACTACTTCTGAAAAAAGTTGTTCCACCGGACAAACAAGAGTATGTAAGATTCATGCATTCGGCCTATATCCAGTTAGGCACACTGAGGGATTTTTCTGATATAGAAAGACAAAACGGAGGATGATTCGTCAATTCGCGACTAAATTTTTCAGAAACTCTCTAAACTCACCATTAATCTCCGGGTGCTGGAGAGCAAGTTCCACGACGGTTTTCATATACTCCAGTTTATTTCCCGTATCGTAGTATTTACCATCTTTGATCTCGACAGCATAGACCGGAACTCCGTCATCCCGCAACAAATTAATAGCATCAGTAAGCCAGATTTCTCCTCCTTTTCCGGGGTTCAGTCGTTTGAGCGCGTGAAATATTTCAGGAGGTAAAATATATGCTCCATGAGTCGCGATGTTTGATGGCGCTTCTTCGGGGTCTGGTTTTTCCACAATGGATTTGATTTTAAATACATTTCCTT
Organism: uncultured Gammaproteobacteria bacterium; assembly: GCA_964531945.1. Taxonomy (GTDB): domain Bacteria; phylum Patescibacteriota; class Microgenomatia; order UBA1406; family GWC2-37-13; genus CAZHGF01. The sequence continues at coordinate 8,852 of CAZHGF010000015.1, forward strand.
CGACCGGTACAACATCCGCGATACCATACCGTTTGAGGTCTTCTTTTTTTTCTATCCTGACACCGGAGATTACTACTCCTCCATATCTTTCGTGTACCTCCATCATCTGGGCAAGTCGCGGTGGAACTGAGTAGATAAACTCATCTCCCCACAAGACAGCAAACGGTTCATTTTCGATAATTGCTTCTGCGGCAAGTACAGGAGTACCATTACCATACGGTCCCTTTTGTCTGACGTAAATGAAGTTCGCCATCTCGGCAATTTGTTTGACCATCTCAAGCAAATGCTCTTTATTTCCCTGAATGAGGTTTTTGGTCAGATCTTCATTCGGGGCATCAAAATGATCTTCAATTGCCCGTTTATTCGATCCTGTTACGATAATAATATCTTTGATTCCTGACTGGACGACTTCTTCAACAACATATTGAATCACTGGTTTGTCGACGATGGGAAGCATCTCTTTGGGCATTGCTTTGGTTTGCGGGAGAAAGCGGGTTCCATAGCCGGCAGCAGGGATGACTACTTTCGAGATTTTCATAGATGATTTAAACTTAACTGAAATTTTCTGTTCAAGCGGAGAATTATTCTCAATAAGAGCCTGAAGTTCCGCAATCCCTTTTTCGGTAGAGGTAAGAGTAAATACTGCTCTTCCTTCTGCGTCTGTCGAAACACTTTGTTCTTTGATCGTACCGAGTGTTGAAGTGAGGGTGACTGATTTACCGGTAAGCGGTTTGCCCACGTCGGTTCTGATAAATACGGTTACCGTTGACGCTGTTGTGCCATCAGCATCAAGTTCAAGCGGCCAGGCAAAGACAAGCGAGTTTTTCAATGAAGGGATAGCTTCTTCTTTAGCGCGGGTGAACTGTGTGAGAGGCTTATTGAATATAACAACTCCCGCAACTACGCCAAACGTGAGGATAACTAGCGACATGAGACTTAACAGTTTTTTATCCATATATCTGTCTATACCCCTTTGCTTTCAAAATGCGGGTATAATACCGAACGAAGCTTAATTTTATTTTGTACGGACAGAACAATGTTCTGTCCGTACTTATTTGAAAGCCCCGGTAGGCACATACCACTTCTTAGCAAAATGATTGCGAAGTGGTATAAATCGTTAAAAGTATCATAACAGGATGGAATTTTTTTGTCGAATTTCAGAAGGAAAGACATTATTTCATGGTTCAATTGTTCTATTGCTCCGTTGCCCGAAACAGGTAAAGTAGATTTTAGTTAACAAGAAAACCATTGAATATGTGAGAGTAATCTACTCGAGTATTTTGCTGACTTTAAGAGCATTGATAACCTTATTATGAATTTGCTCAACTGATAGGAGTTTTCCATCTTCAACACAGTCAATTTTTACCCAGTTTTGATTATGTGTCGAAAGATCCAGATACATTTCCTCGACTTTTTTCCGGTACTCGATATTGCTTTCATGAATATCGTCCTTCCCTTCCATATATTTCATACTCCCCCGCTGTCGCGTCAATTCAATGCCAATTTTCCACGGAACATATAAATATATGACAATATCTTCATGGGGAATTTTATGTACTTTATACTCAAGTTCATTTATCCATTTAATAAACCTCTCCTTCTCTTCTGGGTCATCAAACTTAGCAGCCTGATGCGCCATATTGGAAGTAGCATACCGATTGGAAACAATCAATTCACCTTTTTGCAGGAGCTCTTCCATCTGCTCTTTGACTGATGCTCGGTCAAGAGCAAAAGCCAATGACGCGAGATAGGGAGAAACCTTATCTATTCCTCCAAACTCACCCCGCAAAAACTTGGCGACTGTTTTTCCATGAAATGAAGGATAGTATTGCGGAAAATCCATATACTTTACCGGAACTTTTTGTTTCTTAAGATAATCAACAAGCAATTTCGCCTGTGTTGTTTTTCCCGATCCGTCTGCCCCCTCGATGACTATCATCTTCCCCCGTTTATATTTAAGGCTTTGTACGTGGTTGATAAAGTTCCGGATAGAAAAAGGAAGGCTCTCACGACTATAAAACTCTATGAAAAGATTTTCGGAAGGATTTCCTGCTATCATCGGCGAAAGTTTATCCTCAGCTCCTGTTGATTCCGGATCCAGAACAAGCGCAAGGACCGGTGTATTTTTATTAAGAGCGTAGGTAATCTCAGCTCCTACGCCAAGAGAGGGTTTGGAAACCTCGGCGATAACGCAATCCGCTTTTTCAATCAGTCGTTGTTCGCGTACAAATATTTCCTGTTTCGACTTTTTTTTGTCTTCCTGGAGGAGTTCTTTACTGATGATTTGCTCTCCGGACAGGAGTTCGATACGGTTCTGTTTTATATACTCAACAACTTTCTTATACTGTTCATGAAGTTCGCCATTAAAAGAAGTAGCCGCGGTAAAATAGATTTTGATCATGGTATTTTATACCTAAATTCCTAATTTCTAATATCTCATGAAATGTCAAAACTTCACAGCAAAAGTATAGCTTATTAATAAGCAGTCTTGCATACGTCTTTTCGCACATGCAGCAAGCTAGTAGGCATAGGAATAGTTATTCACGTCTTTGCCACGCGTGCCATGTGCTTCAAATCCGTATGCTGCGACTGCTTCAAGTTACTATTGTATTCTTACTGTGAACAGTGAACCGTGAACGCTAAACTCTCATCGTCTCTCCTTCCTTTACCTGTCCGGAAAGGATTCCTTTTGCGACATGATCTTCTACTCTGCTTCTTAGGATTCTCTCAATATCACGCGCGCCGTACGCCGGATTATAATCGTCAAGAAGGCTATCTAACGTTTGGGGACTAATCGTAACGGTTACTTTATACAAATCATACATTTCTTTTTGAATCATCCCGAGTTTTTTAAGGGCGACTTTTTTAATACTGTCTCCCATAAGTGGTTTAAACAGTACTACTCCATCAAAGCGATTGAGAAGCTCCGGAGTGAAGGTGTGGCGCTCGATTAAGGAGGTCATGAGAGCTTCAGATGAAACTGCAGAAGAAGAAGGAATCCCTCGATTTTTATTCAGAAACTTATAGATGATATCAGAACCTGCGTTTGAGGTAGCAATAATAATAATATTTTTGCAGTCGACTTTTTTACCGAATCCATCGGTAATATATCCTTCATCCAATATGGTAAGAAAGATATTCAAAAGATCCGGATGAGCTTTTTCGATCTCATCCAGCAGAATCACCGAATAAGGCCGCCG
>CAZHGF010000015.1:12061-14268 GCA_964531945.1 uncultured Gammaproteobacteria bacterium
ACTCCAAACGGTTTTTCCCGAAGCGCAGTCGTAAGAAGTCCGGGAATATTTAATTCCTGGGATCCGATAAGGTTTGGTATATCTTCTTTTGACTGATAAGTCGACATGTCAAATCGAATCATAGTCTCCGGCGAACCGAAAAATACTTCTGCAATGGCGCGTGCTGTATTGGTTTTTCCGACACCGGTCGGTCCTAAGAAAAGCATACTTGCCAGTGGTTTCTTCCGTTTCTCCCTCAGAAGAAATGACCGACGAAGTACAGAGGCTAACTCGTCGAGAGCCTCCTCCTGGTCGATGATCTTCTGGGACAAGAGAGACTCAAGACTCAGGAGGATCTGTTTCATGCTGCCGGTAATCCGCGTGGGAACATGAGTTTGTTCACTGAGTACTTTATCAACAGCATCTGGAGTTACCGGCACTTTCTTTGCCACCTGAGATGTATAGATACAGGCATTTTCAATCAGTTTCATTGCCTTTTCCGGAAACGGGATGGTAGTGATGTAAAAATCACTTTTATCAATAGCGGTGTGGATGGTTTCATATGGTAGAACAACATGGTGCTGTACTTCAAACTGCCGGAAACGCTCAAGTAATATTTTTTCCGCTTCTTTCTTGGAGACTTCTTGCACTTCTACTTTGGTAAATAACTGGTTTAACTTATCTTGCGGCGAAATGTATTTTTGAAAGTTATACGGAGTTGTGATTCCGATAATCTGCATAAAGTGAGACTGGGCGTATTTTTCAATGGGGATTGACAGGTCAACCCTATTTTCCCCACCCGAAATATATTTATCGAAACTATCGATGAGAATAATAATATTTCTGGCGTCGGCTGCCTCCTGAAAAAGCTGCTCTACAAATACCTCGCGCTGTTTTATGTCGGTATTCTGCGTGAGGATTTTTTCGAAGTTGAGCTGGAGAATTCGTTTATAAACAAGGTGTGGATTTGCGGTACCCTCATAGATCTTTTTCGCAAATCCCTCTACGATTGTGTGTTTTCCGACGCCTTCTTCACCGACGATGAGGATATTAGCTTCTTCAGCCCGTGCAAGCGCGCGCTCAATCTGTTCAATTTCTCTATCACGCCCCACCATATGTTTTATGGTTGACTGATAGCTTGGGTGGGTGAGATCTTCTGCGAATTGGTCAAGATTTGGTGAGTAGCCCACTGTCCAGTCCCGCGCCAGAGGAGGAATAGCGAAAAGATTCTTGAGTTTCCACCACTGTGACTCGAATACATTTCTTTCATTTTCCTGGTTAAACCATTGCTTAACCGCTTCATGGTTTTCCTGATTAAGAAGGTGTTTGCTGATAAAACGTTGTTCTTTTTTAGAACGTTGTTGTTCCGGCGACTCGTTGAAAGCGAAAACGATAAAAAACAGGGGAAGCGAAAGAAAATAGACAAGAACAACAAAGGGGAATGCGATAAGAAATATTGCCTGAACGATGATATAAAACGAAATCATCGAAAATCTCATAATAAATCCTATAGATCGTGAGATCAGGTTATAACTGAGCTGATCAAGAATACCGCTGAAAGAGAAGCCGGAGGACGTTTTTTTGAGTGAAATATTTTTCCAGGGATGGAAGAGCGTTTGAAATAATGTTTTTACCGAAAAAAAATACGGAAGAAAAATAACAAGGTTAAAAACTCCCTCAAAAAAGTGAGTAAAGTTTTCCCGATAGAAACTGCCGAGTTTCTGATACATTATTTTTCATTATACATAAACACCAGATTTAATAAAAATCAATCAGAAATTAAAGAAATTGATGATTGCAAATTAGTTATTCTCAAGGGCTAAATTAAAAACAACTGAGAATTCCCTCTTGACAAATTTTCTCTATGAATTACTATTAGTTTTAGAATTAAAATTATGGCTATTTCTGATTCAGAACCTCCCGGGAAAATGATAACAAAACCTTCGAAAATCGATGAGGTTATTGCTGAGTCTCAATTACCACTTCTTCACTATATTCCCCACACTCAAGAAAATCATTTTTTTTACCAAAATGGACTCTCAAAATTGATCCCGCGACTCACCGTACAGGTGTTCTCGGATCTTTCCTCATGTTTTTCACTATGGGAGGAATTTTCTCCAAACAAATCGCTTTTTGATCTGTGGGATTTTCGCCTGGCGTGGTACGAAGGTTAAGGATACAAACCATACTTTTATACCATCTTCGAAAGAAAACGTCCTTTGGCGGTA
>CAZHGF010000016.1:0-8413 GCA_964531945.1 uncultured Gammaproteobacteria bacterium
GAATGTGTTTCATGTTACATGCTTCATGTTTCAGGTTTTATGTTTCATGACTATGGATAACAAAAAAACACACTTCAGCCTCGGGGTACTGGTCGGGATGGTGATCGGCGTCATCACCGGTATGTTTATTTCACCGCGTTCCGGCAAAGAAAATCGTGAACTCCTCGTCAAAAAAATTAAAGAGGTGAAAGAAATGCTGGAGAGCGAGGAGACAAAAAAGAAAGTAAAGGAAATATTCGGTACCGTGAGCGATACCTACATTCAGTTTAAAAAGGAGATGACCAACCGACTTGATACCTTTCAAAAAAATCTCCAGCAACTGGACAAAGATGAGTATATACTTCTTATTAAAGACACCGTTGAAATGGTGAAAAAAGAAACGGGTGACGCGGGGGAAAAGTTAAATAAACTAAAAAATTATCTGGTGTCGAGGTGGAGAGACACGGAAAAAAATGATTAGTGATTGGTTATTGGTGATTAGTACGGAGTTGCTATTTTACAAATAACGAATCACCAATCACTAATAACTTTCAAACATGGACATTCAAACAATTTTTTACACTCTTGGTATCATCTTCATGGTCTCGTGGCTGCTTTTTTTTATCGTACTGGTAGTTTTAGCTTTCATTGTGTATCGTCGCGTCAAAGCATTTCAGGAAGAAGCGATGGCAAAGGCCAATGAGTTTGCCAGCATGAGTAAGACCCAGATTGCCACCATGATTGGAGCAGCAATCGCGACCTATCTGACGAATAAGGTGAGGAGTATATTTCTGAGAGAAAGTTAGTTGGTTAGTACGTTAGTTCGTTATACATTAATGTGTTTTTTCGAACTAACCGAGAACGAACTAACAAACTTACCATTACGCCTTCCTCCCATACCGCTCCTTCGAGAATCGTATGATCTTCTCGCGATTATCGTTTTTCAGCGCCGGAAGCGGAAGCGTCACCGCGGGGAATGGCGGTGAGGTCATGTTGTCAATCGAGAGCTTGAGCGCGATCTCATGCTTGCCGAGCGAGACGAGATCATTTTCACTATAAATCTCAGCAAACTCTTTCGTCAGAATATATGCGTCCCGCGCTCCCACGACAAATGAAATTAGTGTTCCCGCGTTCCCGAATATGGCGTGCGAAACCGTTTCGTCAAGCTGTTCAATGTACTGGTTGGCAAGGATAAGTGACAAACGGTATTTCCGCGCCTCAGAAAGAATTTTGATAAACGAGTTTGTCGCGAAGTTCTGAAACTCATCGACATAGAGGAAAAAGTCCTTGCGCTCCTCCTCGCGGATAAATGACCGGTTCATAGCGGCAAGCTGAATCTGGGTGATGATCATGGCCCCCAGAAGCGCCGCGTTATCTTCGCCCAGTTTTCCTTGCGAGAGATTTAAGATAAGAATCTTACGTTCATTCATGATCTGTTCAAGGTCAATGGAGGACTTCGGTTTACCGATGATGTTGCGGATCATTTTTGCCTGCACAAACTGTCCTACCTTATTCTGAATTGGCGAGATCGCTTCAGCCTTGAGTTTATCCGGCATTTTCGCAAACTCCCGTTCCCAGAAGTTTTTCAACACCGGATCGGTAAGCGTGTTGACAACCCGTTTTCGATACTCAGCGTTTGCTAGAATGTGCAGGACATCCACCAGTGTCGCGTCCTCAACCTCAAGAAGAGTAAAGATGACATTGCGCAAAATATACTCAAGCCGCGGACCCCAGCTTTCTTTATAGAGTTTGCTGAAGATCGAGACGATGCCCGAGGCCACCAGATCCTTCTGCTGTTTGTTTTTTACCTCAAGTACATTCAAGGCAAACGGCCGCTCCGTGTCAAATGGTTCAAGATACACAACATCGTTGAGACGGCGTTTGGGAATAAAGTCGAGAATGGTTTCCGAAAGATCGCCGTGAGGGTCGATGATACCGACGCCGCGGTCTTTGCGGATATCATCGATTGCCATATTGGCAATAAGGGTCGATTTTCCGGCACCGGTTTTTCCGATGACATAGATGTGTTTTCGGCGGTCAGGGTCTTTAATACCAAAGATGGTATCTTTGTTTTTGAACTCAGTCTTTGCAAAAAAATTAATTTCCTTTTTCTGCTCATCGGTGAGGTTGTCCGCCACCGGCAGGTTTTCTGGAGGCTCTCCTGCGAGCGTCTTGCCCCATGAGATATTTTTTATTCCCTCAAGAAGATATCCGGGTGGATGCCACAGGGTTGCCAGCTCCTGCGCGTTTAAAATCTGAAAACGGCGTTCAAAATAGCCTATTTTGCGCTTCTTAATTCTGGTAATCAATTTACCCTTATTGATCAGCGGCTTTTTAAACACAAACTGGTTGCCTTCTCCGAGAGAAAAAGTTCCAAAGGTGCCTGCCAAATTCTGCAAGTAGGGGAGTAGGGGCAGCTGATCAGTGTCCGAGCCGACAATCAGCCGGATCCCGACTTTTCCTCCCTGGAACGAGGCCTTTCGCATCATGAGGAGCTGGTGCGGGTTGCGGTTATAGCGGGCGGATACTTTGTCATATACCTGCTGTCCGGCTTCCGCGACCGTTGCGTTTTGCCACGCGAATGATGCCGGTGTCACTACGATCTGTACTCCCATGCGGATGTTTGCCGGCTGTTTGGACAAAAATCCAAGGAGCGATGACATCGGGTCAACATCTTTGAAGTCCATATAGGTTTTTATCGGCAGTGAAAACGAGGAATTGAGGCACACCTCACCGACTGCGGTATGTTTTGAGCGAAACAGTATTTCTATGGGATCAGTGGTTTTCTGAAGCGCCGATTGCGGAAATGAGGAGGTGACAAGGCTTTGAATAAATGTTTCAGTTTCAGTAGGCGCGGTAATGTAAAAATAGACCGTTTGCCCGAGAAGGTACAGCTCAAAGGCATACGTTTTTGGCGTTGAGAAAATCCGCTTCCACCACGGGATATAAGGATAGGGGACCACCGAGGAAAAAATCTGCGTCGCTGACTCAATCGGTGTTTCGTCGTCCTTGGGATTGCGGACTTGAAGGTAGGATAGGGATTTCATATTTCATGAAACATGTAACCTGAAACATGAAACAAAAGATCAAGAAAACAAAAAACAATGTTTTATGCTATATGATTCATATTACATGTTTCATGAGGTAATTATAGCACCTCCTTTTTTGATTCTGCTTATAATAGGAAACAAGCTCTGAAGTAAACGTTCAGTTTTTCGTTTTTGCAGCGGTCCAATAGCAACCGCGTAGGTTCGGTTTCATGAAACATGAAGCAGAGAGTATGAAGCATGAAACATGGAACATGAAACACATTATTTTATTCTCTTGTTTCATGATTCATGTTTCATATTACATAACGTACCCTTTACGCTGAACGCTGACTACATACATGATCCATCCATCTTGACAAATGACATGACGTATATAATACTTGTGGTGTTGTATGCCAAATGAAAGAGCTTGGTCTGGCGGGACAATCAGCGCTCGCGTTCCTTCGGGGGGATATCAGGTTCTTGAACCGAATGTCCCTCACGCTGATGGTACCCGCTCTTCAGAATTTTTAAGGGAGCTTCCTTCATACCGAGCGATAACGCATTTTCATATTTATAACCCGAATAGAAGATTATCCCTGGAGATAGATGGAACTTCTCACCCTGTTTTTGATATTACGGATCGGGAAGGAGCTCAACACGCACAGGGGTGGACCGGGAAAATTGCCAGTGAAAGCTATGGGGAGCTTGGCCAGCGAGGGTATTATGGCAATGATCTTTTTAGTTTCGATGTGTATGGAATTACTGCTGACTGGCTCGATGCGCATAGACCAGATATTATGGCGACTATGAGAAAACAAGTTGAGCAGTCGGGTAATTTGCCTGTTGGTGATCCCTACATCCATAGAATTATGCCGCATTGCAGCGAGAATGAACGACGCATGCGATTCCGGCATGGCAAAGCAGCGTATCGTAAACGATGGGGTGTGGATCCTCAGTTTATGTGGCTTCCAGAGGCTGCGGTTGATCAGGCGACGCTTGAAAGTATGGCGAGAGAGGGTATGCGTGGGGTATTGTTGCGCGAGCATCAAGTCGCGCCACCCCACCGATCCGCAGGCTATTTTCTTCACACAGAATCCGGACCAGTTGCGGCTATGGTAAGCAATGAATCAATCAGCGGTACGATCGGGTATGAACGTCCCCACGCCGGACATTTAACGCTCAAGATCATAGATGATGCAAGACGGTTAGGCTATATTCCCCGTATCGTGACCGATGGTGAAACCATTGGTCATCACTGGACAGCCGAGCAACAGGTATGGGAGTTTATGCACTGGTTCAACGGACATTTGCGTGAGTTTATGAATGCCGGCCTGATAAATCCGGAAGTTCGTCCGGAATCACTGGTGCCTGGTACCCTCATTGGCAATACCAGCTGGAGCTGTAGCGATGGGCTGGGAAGGTGGGAAGGATCGCAGAATTGCAGTTGTGGTTTGCCTGATGATCCCCATGTGGCTCAACAGGTACGTGCAGTGAAGCGGGATCTCTATGACAAAACACAGGTTTTTCAGCGGAGAGTAGAACAGGAACTCGGTGAACGATACCCAGATCTTGATGCGACCGGATTGCCGCAGTGGATGAATGAGTATATCGATTGGCGCATACAAATGTCGAAAGCTGTTGTGGAGGGTGAACCGATTCCGGTGCGGACCAGCGAAAAGAGTCTCTACGGTTTCTGGTTTCCGGTACTTGTTGCTCTTGAACACGCGGGGGTAAGCTGCGGGACATACTTTGGCGACCCGGGTTCTATCGAACGGCAGGCGGGCAGAAGCGCGCTTGCCGCCGCGGCAACCCTCACCGGGTGGGATAATCTGACGCCGCTTGCCGCATAACCTACGCTGACGCGGTGTAAAATAGAGCCTTGTGGCTGCGATTTCCACCTCCGAGGTGGAATTTGGGTACTCTTGATGCTCCAATCTCCACCCCGGGAGTGGAGTGGGTCGTCAGGACTTTCTAATCGCTAATGAAAATGATTCTGAGCGTTTTTTATTCAGATTTTCGATTTCGATGGAGAAGTTTTCGAACCTTCCACCTCCGAAGGTAGAAATTTCATTGTTCCGGCGCTCCCTTTTTAACCGACGAGGGAAAGTTAAGATTCATTTGGCCGGTTTCAAGAGGATCTTCGGGCGGCAAAGAAGAGCACTCCAGCAGTAATGAGAAGTATTCCGAACCCGACAAACTGCAGATACTGCGGCCAGAAAACGATAATGATAGATGCCTGATCACTGATGTCTGATCCCTGATATCTGACATCTGACATCTGGGATCTGGGATCCAACCCCCACCTATTCGCCCAGTTGCTTACCACAAAATGTTCTTTTATTTCCTTACCAAAGAGAAAGGGAAAATATGTTTTTATCGAATATCGAATATCGAAGATCGAACTTTCGACATAATACGCCTTCCATCCTTGATCAAACGCTTGCGAAAGATAAAGGGTGCGCGCATTCGTTGAAGGAGTTATATTCCTGATTTCATACACGTTGGAACTTGGATGGCGAACCTCGTCTGGGATATCAGTCCGGCGTTCAACAATAGAGAAAGTCTGCGCAGAAGGAACAATCCTGATCTGTTTCAAAAAATAATAGGGAATTCTATAGACCGCGAATCGCTCCAGAGTATTTACCACTTTTTCACTCCCGAATGATATATTATTGAAATTAAAACTATATCCAACTCCGTAGTAGTTTCTCGGGTTTATGACAATAGTATAGCGGTGGCGTTTCCCGTCGTGATCAAAGTATGTTTCAAGATCAGTTTTCCGAGTGGTGTTATTGATAACACCGAAAAATAGTCCTTTATGCGGATTCTCGTTAACCACATCAATAAGGGATAAATACCCGTATCGCTGGTCAATAAGGTCATAGAGATCTATATTGACACAGTTGTACGAATTAATTGAGGTGAAAGTCAGTGGTATTGAGGGCATGCTTTTTGTCAGGGTTGCGACGCCAGCAGGGTTTGTGGAACATGCGGTGTTCTGGATCGATGCGAAAAGGTTTCCTTTGTTGCTGTCATAGAGTGTTACCGCTTCTTTTGGAATGCTAATTTTTAGTAACCCGTTATCAAACGGAGGAAGTTGAATCGAAGTATGAGTATTTTTATCGTTGGCAATATCAAAATTAAGAAGTAGTTGCTGGTTATTAAGATAAATAGTTGGTTTATAATACGTGACCGCTTCAAGATTATCTTTATTAAATATTTTAAACTCATCGGGAAAAAGAAACGGTATCTCTAAGCGTTGTTTACTGAAGCGCTTATCTAAAGCAGCACTAAATATGAGCGCATTCCTCGTTTCTTCAACCTGAAACTGAACATCTTTTTGCGTTTTTCCGCTAAAAAGCGATCGGAATGGATAATACTGCGTATATATTTCTGAAAGATCCGAGACATATCCGCCTTCCTGCGAGGCAATATCCCAGTTGTCATACGAGTAGGATGGGCCGATATTGGGGAGATTCGTCTTGAGACTGACGAAATTTTTGAGTTTGTTTGGATTATCATACGAATATATTTCAATCGGGTCATCAGACATCACTTTTCGTAATCGCGGCGAGCCGCTAAAAAGTTGTTCATATCTACTCGGTATTACTTTTGGTGCGGCGCCATGGTAAACGCTTTTATCAAAAAGTATCCATTGCACATCATATTTGTTCAAAACAGATTCCAGAAGCTGAGAGTCTTCAGAGTATATTGCCTGATCAAGCTCCCAGTAGAAGTTTTCATTTTTGTCGCTCCACGGATCAAACGCGCGATCTGCCAGCGGTTGGGGAATCCCATACCAGATAAATCCCGAGCCGATGGTGTTCCAGTTGTTTTGAGTCCACGCCCAATACCAGGGGAGCGGGAGTACTGCAACGCGCTTATTTTGATCCTGTTTCTGGAAAAATGAAAAAGCAGAGAAATATCCTTGTGGAACTGACGAAGCAAGATTCTTATAGAAAAAATGTCCTTTAAACGAGGGATAGACATATAAAATGAGCAAAATTACGAATCCCATCCCGAATGCAGCCCTTATTCTAGAGTTATGAAGAAAGAGTATGATTTCGCTTATGCCTATAGCAAGGAAAATAGTATATGAAAATCCATAGAGGAATCCGAACTTAGTAAACACAAACCGGAAAATATTGTGAAAGAGTGGTAGGTACTCTCTTGAAACCTTACTGACAAGGGATATCACCGGCGTATTATTTGCCATCATGGCAAAAGCAAAGAAAAACATCAGCAGAAAAGGAAGCGTCACTGTGCGGTTTCTTTTCAACGATCCCGCAAGTCCCACAAGTACCAATGCAAAAAACAACCATGACGGAATGATAAACCAGGGAGTGAGTAAATGGGCGAGCCACGGTTCCATCATGAAACGGGAGACATTTATTTTGTAGTCATACTGCACATAATCGAGGGAAACTCCTTTTAAGGTTGCAACATCAGGGAAATCACCGAACTTCAGATTGCGGTAAAAAATATCATCGGTTGCCATCTGATTATTTTTAGAGTTTGCCACGATGGAAGAATTATTGAGTGTAGAAAGCGCAAATGGGAGACCCCAGTACACGTTCGCGCAGAAGATAATAAGAGTCAGAATAAGTATCCGCTTAAGCGCCCGTTTTTTTTCCGTAATAATCTTTGCAAGAAACAGTAACCCGGTTACCAACAGGTAGACAATGAAGATAGTGGGAACATGTGACTGCGAGCTGGTGAGAAAAGAGAGGATGAAAAAAACCCCAAGGTCTTTCAAGCGACCGCTTTCAAGATAGGTCAGTGTGTGGAAGATAAGGAAAGGGAGCGCGGCATAATGGATGAGGAACAATTCAAATGGCAGGAAAAACATCTGAATGGTAATGAGATTGTACTGATAGAACAGCGCGCCAAAGAGAGACACTGCGCGTACACCCGCGGGGTGTCCCGATTCATATCTTTTTAGAACATATCGAGAGAGCAGCAGATACATCCCGACGCCTCCCGTAAAATGGATGAAAAAGAGGAAAAACCAGCGGACCAGATGGAGAGGGAGAATCCATGATAAAACCATCCGGAAAATATCATGAGGTAAGTTTGCCGCGTGAGACATGGCATCGAATAACCCCAGACTGCGGTACTCCTGCCATGAAGCAAAAAGAGTGCGGGCGAGGTTCAGCTTGATGTTAAACTCCGGATACAGGTTGTCCCAACCGATTAAGAATGTCCCCGGTTTATAGTTTGTGGCAAATAATATGAGTTCGATGATGAGTATGATAAAGATTGGCCAGTATTTTTTTAGCATTATTGTTCATTGTATCGGAAATTGGTTAGTTGGTTAGTTCGCGATACACAAATGGTTAAATAGCTCGATGGCTCAATTGTTCAATGGTTCTATGGTTGAATGGCTACATGGTTAATCACAA
>CAZHGF010000016.1:8423-9681 GCA_964531945.1 uncultured Gammaproteobacteria bacterium
GTTAATTAGGGCCCGGGCAATAGCCGCTCGTTGAGCCTGGCCGCCGGAAAGATGGGTTTTTCAACCGGCGAAGTCGGTGACCTGGTCGTAAAAGCGCTCAATGGCTAAATGGCTCAATTGTTCAATGGTTCTATGGTTGAATGGCTACATGGTTAATCACAAAACCATTGTAACCATAGAACCATATATTTTCCATGAACGGTGAACCGTTTCATTTATGACACAGACCGTCGTTTTGCCCGGATACTCACCATCTGCATGGTGTCTGCGATGGCAGGAAACTTTAATTGAATACGTTTAAACATCTTTTTGAAAACATCCCGCGGGCTCGTAATGCCCCGTATCAGGAAATAAAAAGGGACAATGTACTTTTCCGGAAGGAGAAATACGATGAGTGTCTGTATTGGTATCAAAAACAGCGCTTTGATGGTGGGCCGGTAGTGAAACCGTCGCACGGCTTCAAACCGGATGATGAGTGAGGTAATGAACTTCTTTTTTGGTTTTTGGAGTGAAGTGTTGGTTTTATGCATACGATAGTGGAGTAACTGTTCATTGATATTTGCAAACTTTCCATACTGTAAAAGTTTGAAAAATGTATAGTAGTCATCGTTTATACCGTACAGATTTTCGTAGAGGTATTTTTTTTGTGGCAACAGACTTTTGTGGATCATGACAGACGGGTGGAGAATAGGGTGGAAGGTAAAGTATTCGTTATAAATTGTTTCTGAGGTAACCGGGAAGATTTTATTCCCGATTTTCTCTCCCGCTTCATTGATGATATGAGCCTGCGATCCGACAAGAATAACATCACGGTTTTTTTCAAGAAAAGCGACCTGTTTCTCAATCCGAGCGGGTTCTGCGATATCATCGGCATCCATGCGGGCGATATATTTTCCTTTCAGTGAGGGGAATACGATATTTACTGCAGCATTTCCGGCCGCGTTGGTATTGGTTTTGAGCTGTCGGGCTTCGATCTTCTTCGGATACCGTTTCTGAAATTTCTGAATGATGTTCCAGGAGCTATCGGTCGAGCAGTCGTCGATGATGACGAGCTCATAGCTGCGGTAGGTTTGTTGTAAAACGCTTCCAATCGCCTGCGCCAGATATTTTTCGGCGTTATACACCGGCATGACGATTGACACAAGCGGCTGGTTTTGTTTGGTGATTTTCATAAGATTCCATCCCTACCTTCAACCTCTGTTGACGGTATGGACTGGAAGGGGAGAGAGGTGTGTGAGGTGCGTCGCAATGCAGCGGG
>CAZHGF010000016.1:9716-13904 GCA_964531945.1 uncultured Gammaproteobacteria bacterium
CTCTCTCCCCGACCAGGGTTCAGCGGTCTTTCGACCCGATTGTTGACGCGTCCACCGGACCGTCCGTCAAGCGCCTCTCACGGAGCTACCCGTCCCGCGCGCCCGAAAGCGCAGAGCCTCAGTCCCTTGCGGGAAAGAGTTTAGTGTATTCAGTTAAGAACTGAACTAGCCGATCCGGCTGAAGGAGAAGCCGCTTGCGGCTCCACCTTGGCAACGGACCGCGACCCAGCTCTCGTTCCGACCATTGGTCGGAACGACATCGACCACCGTGTTCTGGCGGTCGACGATGATCCGGCCGCGTTCCCACGCCGTGGAGTCGGCGCCCCTAGTGTTCAGCCAAGCGCGACACTCCGGACCGGTAAAGTCATACCGGCCGGGAACCAGCACGAGCGAGAGCTCGTGCTGTTGCCGCTCCGCCGCAGGCGGGAGACATGGCTGGTACCACCAACCACGCGGTTCCCTGCCGGCAACCCCCGACTGGGAAGGGTCGAAGACGACCGAGTATCGGTCGTCTGCTGGCTTTCCGACCGGGAACAAGACGGACCCCGAAGGGAACGTCTTGTTACAGAACGACACACCGCCCGATGAGGGCGGGGGCGTCGGCTGCGGGGCGGGCTTTGCCGGCACGGCGGTCGGGGCCGGCGGCGCTGGTGCGACGACCGGTGTCGGTGCCGGCGGTGCGGGCGCCTGGGTGGGCGCGGGCTGGACGACCGGCGTGGGGGTCTGCCCAGGGGGCCGAATGTTGCATGCCGTCGAAACGGCGAACAACGCGGCGACGATGATGAGAGTCGTCTTCTTTCCCATTTCTGGAAAACCTCCGTTGTTTTTTGTATTGTATCCCAATAGGGAGCGAATCCTTTCGCAACCCTATCGCTACGACGGTGATTTCCCAACGGCTTCCATGCCGGAGAAACGCGACTAGATGACGCGTGGACCGGCACCCACGGGGGCGGCGGCCTGAACGACATTGTAGTCGGGCGCGCCTGTGCGAGGACCGACGGTGGGGTCGGCAGAGTCGGTCGGGTGATCGTGCACCTCGTGGTGCACGTGCGCCTCGCTGGCGTAGCCGGGGTGCGTGTGTCCAACGTCGGCATAAACGCCGTGGGTATGCTCTGGAACGGGTTGATCAACCCGGAGATAGCGACCGTCCAAGAGTGCGGATAACTGTTCCTCCGTGAGGGGCGGGACGACGACTGGTTGCGGCCAGAGGAAGGCAACTACTCCTGCAAACAGGAGTAGCGACAGTTCCATTAGTCCGAACTCGGCGGACACCTGTCCGTCCGGACTCATGGCCGTGGCGGCAAGCCAGCTGAGCGTAAGCAGGGCGACCCCTACTAGGAGGATGATGGAGCGTACGTGCTGGTTCATCGCTAGAAAACTCCTTCGCGTGTTTGTACCCCTAAGGGTCTGCGGCACGACATCGGCTGCGAGGAGGGAAAAAATACCACCTTTTTCGGCGGCGCGCGGGACCAATGAGTCATGACGTTCCTTTCTTCCTCGTTGTGGGTTTCCGAGAGTTTAATAACTCGGAAACGAGCGGAATTCGTTCGTGTTCGGTACGCAATTATTGCGAGAAACGTGATAATTGTTATTGTAAAAACAACCGTTGTCAAGCTAAAGAACGAACGCCAAATAAGATGCCAAAATTGACCAACCAAGTCTAAAGTATAGCTGGGAAAAATTCCCATTTTCCTTCCCTTTCCGTGTTTTCTTAACTGAATCTGAATGTATTGATCTGAAGAAACTCTATTTTGAGAGAGAGCCTATGGGTTCACGGTTCACCGTTCTCAGTTCACGGATAAATACAGCTTCTATGTATTTGTTGTGAACCGTGAGCCGTGAACGGTGAACAGTGAACATTATTCTTTGCTCTCAACCATTGAGGCCTTTAATTTATTGATCATGCAGCACAACTTGTTACACTCGTTATAAAGTTTCATATATTGAGATGGAGATAAATAATTTCTCTTATGAGAGAATAACAAAATAGTCGCACTTTCATAACATGATCCCCGTGCGATATCGAGGAAATGACGAAATTCTTTTTTACTCCTACTTGATCCTTCCGCGATATTTAAAGAGATAGAAAGTGTTGATCTTCTCAACTGGCTTGTCAGCCCGAATTGTTCTTCTTTTGGAAACGAACAGGTAAGTGTATAGATCGTATCGGCAAGAGATAAACCTTCCTGATATACTCTCAATTTCTCAAAGTAAAACATAATTCAAAGATAAAGTTACTTCACAGGTGTTGGTATAGCATATAATCAACAAAGTTATAGAAAATATGGTTCTGTGAACCGTGAACGGTGAACAGTGAACTGCATTAGATCTCTCCCAAAGTAGAGTTCCTCAGATCGTTTACTGAACCCTGGTTGTTAAGGTGCGATGGAAATTCAATATGCCCAAGCGAATGGACAACCGAACATCACATCACGGACAAACAAACTCTTCTGGTATCAGAAGCTGTTTCCGTACCTGAAAGAGTATGCTTGAGTTTTAACCTCAAGGATCGAAAGACAATTCTTATCCTTCAATCTCTGGTGTTAATAAATGCTTTCTTATCGAGCAGTAACTCCGTACAACTTCCTAATCACCAATCACTAATAACTAATCACTTCTTGATCGTTTTCTCTTCGCTATTCTCGCGCAAAGAGAATCAAAGCAAATACCCCATAGTATACCATATTTATACCCTCGGATCAAGAAAACAGACGGATATAGCAAAAAGGAATAACTCATAGAGATTCACTATGTGATGTTTAACTGTTTTTAACAATTTTTAATAGGGAGAGGGTAAAAGGAGGGTAAGAAAGGGGTAAGGTTGATCAATATATCAAAGTAGATCAAATCCTGGTTATTGGTGATTGGTTATTAGTGATTAGTCGGTGACTTTTTTAATACCACTCTCACCTTACTAATCACCAATCACTAATCACTAATGACTAAGGTTTAAGGAATATGCGGGGGAGTTTTACGGACCAGGAAGCCGTCAAGGCGGGTGTCGGTTTGTGGCCGACTGGGTCGAGCGTCGATGCTCGACCTGCCTGAACCGCGTTCGGGTCCAACCTTTTTCCTCTGTTGCTCTCACGAGCTACTGAAGGACAGGTTTCTCCCACGCAGTGTGCTGGGGTCTAGTTGACGGGGGTGAAACCGATCGAAGCGGTTGAGGCGCCATCGCCGTCGCAAATGAATGCGACCCACGCCTCGTTCCGTCCTGCGGTTGGGGGATACTCCTTGATCTCGACTCCGACGGTCATCAGCCAGCCGCTTCGTAGCGGGCTGTTCCCGTCCGGGTTCAACCAGGTTTCACACCCCTGGCCGTACATCTCATAGATGCCCGGTTGGACAACAACCGCGACACCGAACGGCGTCCGCTGACCTGGTGAGGGGAGGAATGGTTGGAAGTAAACTCCCCGTCCGCTAGCGAGCGGCATGTAGACGACCGCGTACCGGTCGTCTCCGAGGAATGGTCGGAATACCTGGCTCCCCTGCGGGAAGGTTCGCCCGAGGTGGGTGGGGCTGGTCTGCGCGTCAGCGATCGCGACGAGCGCCAGCGCGAGAATCGCGGCGATGATGCCAGCGAGGCTGCCGAGGATGAGTTGTCGGGTTTTTGTCATTTTGAACGTTCCCCTTTCAATGGTTGAACGGTCAGACGAAAAATCATCTGCCAAGCGGCACTACGAGCGGCTGCGTTGGTTCGGGAATCACCTCCTTCGGCTTAAGACGATATATTGTAATACCATCAGTGCGACTGTGATTAGAATGACGAGCGCCAGAATAATTATCTCATTATCGGGTATCATCACATGTTCCTCCTAGATGTTTCTTGGAAAGCGGATTCTCAATGCCAAACGATAAGGTTAGTACGTAAGAACACATTTATGTATTGCAAACTAACCAACTAACGTACTAACGAACTAACTTATGGTATTAAAAATCCGACTCTCCAATTACCCAGCTTTGTCAAAGTGCGGCTTTGGAGTATGCTATCAAGCTTAAAGATAGCCTCCTTCGACCACGAAAAAATCCAGAATATGAGCCTGCTGAGTACTCTTCTGCATAAGTTACGAAACATATGGCACTCTCAAGAGGTTTCGTAACGTATGAAAACAGGAGTGCCGATGCAGATCTGCAATGATCGCGACTGGCTGTACAATGGGGACACTATGAAATTCATCACGTCCCTTA
>CAZHGF010000017.1:0-13718 GCA_964531945.1 uncultured Gammaproteobacteria bacterium
ACAAGTTTTTCTTTGGCGGCAAATTCTTTTAGAAACTAATCCTCAAATTTCCATGCAGGGTTCCACGCTATCTCCCACAAATGGCCGTCGGGGTCCTGGAAGTATCCGGCATAGCCGCCCCAAAATGTTTTTTGTGCAGATTTGATTATGTTCGCGCCAGCTTTTTTTGCTTGCGCCATTACCGCATCGACTTCCTTTTTGCTGTTAACATTGTGTCCAATGCTCAATTCGGTCGCGCTCGGCGGGGTTTGCAAAATGGTAGCGTCGTGCGCAAGACTTTTTCTCGGATAGAATGCCAGCTTCATGCCGTTTTGCAGATCAAAAAATACGACCGCTCCATGCTCAAATTCTGTTCCTACGATGCCTGGAGTTTTCAGACCAAGACCGTCGCGATAAAATTTGAGTGATTTTTTTAAGTCGTCAACGCCGATCGTTAAAACTGAAATTCGCGGCTTCATAAAATCATTTCCCTTCGTATGCCTGTTTTAATTTTGCAGTATCAAACTTTTTCATCTTGAGAAACGCTTGTGTTACCCGGGCAATTTGTTCGGGAGTGCCCTTGCTCATCATTTCATCCAATGCCGCAGGCACAATTTGCCATGAGAGACCGTATTTGTCTTTGAGCCAACCGCACTGCTCCGATTCGGGAACCGCGGAGAGTTTTTCCCAGTAATAATCAATTTCTTTTTGGTCTTTGCAATTCACGATGAAAGAGATGGACTCATTGAATTTAAAAAGCGGCCCGGCGCTGATGGCCATAAACGGCTGACCAGAAAGCTCAAATGAAACAACATCTACTGAGCCCGATGGCGTATTATGCAACGTCGTTACATTCGTAATCTTTGAATCCGGGAAAACGGCAGTATAAAATTTAGCCGCTTCCTTGGCTTCTTTGTCAAACCATAAATGGGGCGTGATTTTTTGCATAATTATTTACTTGTTACTCTCAACATATTTTTTGAAATTGTCCAAAATGGCCTGCCAACCGGAGCGCTGGAGCTCTTCAGTGTTTTCGGTTTCGGGGTCAAAGGTTTCAGTAATTTTGACACCTTCCGGGGTTTCCTCAAATATCACTTTTACATGACGGCCATCGCTCATAGTGTATTCAATCAACTCATTTTTCATCACGTTGTCGTATGTCCCAGTGAAATCAAAACTCGCGCTTTTGTCTTTGGCAAACATGGCGGTTTTGAATTTTCCGCCGACTTTTAGGTCGCTTTCTTTCGCTTCCGCGCCCCACGAAGGGTCGGCAAACGCCCAGCCGTTTATGTGTTCTGGCTTTGTCCAGCACTCCCATACTTTGGTTATGGGAGCATTTACAACGGTTTGTACGGTAATTGTGTTTTTCATATTGTTTCTATTTTATCAAATCTTCCATTGGAACGCCCAATGCTTTAGCAATCTTTGCGACCGTTTGTACGCTTGGCTTGACGACCTCATTTCCTAACTGGCGGTGGGGGCGAGATTCGAACTCGCGAAGACGTTACCGTCTTACTGGTTTTCGAGACCAGCTCGTTCAACCAACTCCGACACCCCACCAACTCTATCGGGACGCCTTAAACCGCTCGGCCAACCCTCCTGTTCCGATCGTAGATATATTTTATCAAATCAACCCAAACGAATGAAGCTTAAAGCTGAATAACCGACTTATCAATATGGGCAAGTTCTATCAACTCCTGTTCAGTTGTCGTGAGAATAGTTTGATAGTTACCAATAAGGTTCAAAATTAGTTGTTTATTTTTTATATCAAGTTCAGAAAAGATGTCATCCAGTAGTAGAATTGGTTTGATTTTAAACTTTGTCTGAAAATACTCAATTTCGTTTAGCTTTAGCCAGAATATTCCCAACCGCTGTTCGCTCCGAGAGCCAAAGTGATGAATATTTTTTTTCTCACCGTTCATTAAGTACATCTGAAAATCATCTTTTTGAGGCCCGATAAGCGTCCTTCGCAGACGTTGCTGTTCTTGAAAGGTTCTTTTCAAGCCTTCCTGATCAAACTCGTTTTTCAAATACTCAATAGTAAATGCTTTACTATCCACAACATTATGACCGTTTAAAAAATCAGCATACTTTTGCCGAGTTTGCGTTATGTATGATCCGTGGTTTTCCAGATATCCATCCCAAAAGAAAAGCTCGTCTTGCAGTGATTGCGGCTGAGTATGGTACTCAAGCAACTTATTCCGCTTATAGAGCGCGTGTTCATAGTTGTGGATTTTTTTCTTATATTCCAGATCGAATGTAAATATGAACTTATTCAAGTAATTTCTCCGGTTATCAGGAGGACCGCTTATTATTTCAATATGCTCTGGAGCAAATAACACGGTTTTTGTTTGATACTGAGCGTAAATAGCATGTGTTTTTTTCGTTTTATTGACAAAGAATCGTTTCTCGACCGATTCTCCCCGTTTCTGAATCATTACTTGATGTATTAAATCACTTCCTTTATCACTCCATGATCCTTCGATAAGCGATTGCGACTCATTCCACCGTATCAGCTCTTCCTCTTTTGATTCACGAAATCCGGTCCCATTAACGAGTAAATAAACGGCTTCAAGAAGATTGGTCTTGCCCCGTGCATTCTCGCCAAAAATGATGGTGAGATGGGGATGAAACTCAAACGATTTCTCGCTGAAATTACGATAATTTTTTATGGCAACAGATTTTAGAATCATAAAGTATCATGAAACATGAAACATGAAACAAAAGAGCAAGAGAGCAATAAAACATGAAGCATGTAGCATGAAACATGGTATACATTGTTCTTTTGTTCTCTTGTTCTATTGCTTCATGTTGCGTGTTTCATGTTTCATGCTTCATGCTTCATGAACTATGAGCACATAACGATATTATTATATCTTCTTCAGCAAGAATACTGTTTCGAAGAATGAAGGTAACCGGAAGTAGGAACTCCGAAGAACTGATACATTGGGAAGTTCGCTGAAAAGCTTCTGCCAATATTTCTTACTAAATACTGAAATATGAGAAAAGTCTCTCCCGTGGAATATACTGATCCAAATATTCTCTTGTGTATAGACTTTATGGAGAATATATTTCCGAGATGCCCGAATACATTCTTCAACAGCCGATTTTATCTTTCCTCTCTCTACATGTTCCAGTACGTCAAATGTTACCACCAGGTCAAACTGATTTTTATCATAGGGTAAATCTACAATATCTCCCTGTTTTAAATAGGGCTTAACTTCTTTATCTGCCATCTCCAAAGCATGCCCTGAAAGCTCAACGCCATAGGCTTCGATTCCAAACTTTCGTAAGTACCGGACCAATCCTCCCGTGCCACAGCCGACATCGAGACAGTTTTTGGGGTTAAGAAGTAGCTTGATAATAAGCGCGCGATAGAAATTAGAAATGTGATGAACCATTTTCCCTAAAAATGAATCAACATTTGCGATATGGTATGCTCCTTTTTTTCCGGTGTAGTACTCTCTGTCGTAAAAACTTGCATCAATCCGGTATGGCATGATTACCGTACCCTTAAAAGCATCACCATTTACTATTTTTTCTAAGTTATTGAAGTTTGTGCCATTGGTGACAATGACCGTCAATCCTAATTTCTTCGCGAGTTGGGCAGCTATTGGATCAAACGGAACATTGCTTCCTGGTGACCATCTGGTACCTACGAGTTGTTCCATTTCCTCCCAGGTGAGTTTTTTAATAGGCTGCGCGTCTTTATGCTTATTGGGATCTTTATCATACACCCAATCTATGTTTGATAAGTTGATGATTAAGTGTGCTCCATAGTCTTTTGCCAGGAGTACCGCGTCATAATCAGTTGACCATCCCGGTTTCCATCCCGCGCCGACTACCACCGGCTCCCTCCAGTTAATAAGCTTTTTGTCGTAGTTTTCAATAATGCGAGGGTGGGCAATATCCTGGAAAATAGTGCGAATAAGGTGAGCGTTGAGACGAGTCGCATGAACGCCGAGCCAATCAAGATCTTCATCGGTAATATCACCAAATGCTTTTCCCGCATCGACATAATGCCGGGCAGTTTTTCCTCCCCCGGCAACTAAAAAAAACCGCCGGCCCCGCTTGACATTGTCTCTGATAAATTCTTCGAGTTTTTTAAGAAACTGGGCATCTACTCCTCCGTTGGGAATAATCAGGCTTCCTCCTATGGATAATATTATTGGCTTTTCCTGCGGTGTAAACATAGATACTCAAAAAAATCCCGCCTGGATGCGGGATAATGATCTCATCTTTTAGCTAATACCAGTGCCGTAAGCACTCCATTCATCCTCACTCTCTGATTGGCACATAGTTACGTTAATTATAGTCAATTTTCATCAAAAAGCAACGCTTTAGAAGAGACCGGCATCAAGCCCAAAAATAGAAGCTATAATGCGCGTTAATACATAAGAAGCAATGAGAAGGAAAAAACCTATCAAACCGGTTGTGATTTTTGCCTGGGCGGATTTGACCTTATCCGCGTTACCCTGCGACATCAGGAAATCATATCCTCCCCATACTAAAACAAAAAACAGGATAACCGCAGCCAAAGGAAATAAAAACTGCGTGACTTTTCCAATGACATCGGCAAGAGTATACTGATCAGGAGTCTTCGCAATACCTAAATCCAATGGTCCTTGTATCTCCTGACCGCCAATATTGAACTGCTGCGCCAAAAAATGCCGCATATTAGTGTTTTTTTATGAGTTTAAAGAGCGTAATAAGTGCTATATGAACTCCAACTGAGTATAACAAATACTGGTTTATTTTTGCTAAGCTGGTAGCCATATTGTTAACACTTTCCTGTACAAAAGCTATAACCGGAACATCAAGAACATACAGTACTATACATAGTAGCAGAATAAAAGGAAGAACATATACCAGATCAACTAAATCCTGTTTTGAAGAAAACATTGTTGTTGAGATGACAAAAACGACGTAAAAGAATATGAGGTTCTCCGCTACTGAATTACGAATATGAATATTCCAATTCGCTAGAAATAAAAAAATAAGGATTCCTGCGACTACGGGAGCTATTCCCACTACGATTCCCCGGAGAGCATCCTGCTTTTCGTATAAAACACTTCCCAACTTCAGATTATTCCCATGCCATTCGGGTAATAATCTTATGTCCCGTACTCGCATAATAAGTATTGTTGCCATAAGAAAATGGGCAACCTCATGTACTACCGTCCCGGGAAAAAATAACAGCGCGACGAGAGAGTAAGCAATTTTTTTGGGAAATAATCTGAGCAGGATATAGAATAACTCCTGAATAGTCCGGCGGGATAGCAAATACAACAAAGTCATAAGACCAAGAAACACGAGACCCTGATTAAACTCTAGAGACATATGTTATGGCGATGTGGTTGCTGAAGGCGTCGCTGGATTTGTTATGATAGCTGATGGACTTGATTGTACAACAGTCGGCCTTGCAGATCCGGTTGCCATGGTAGGCGTTAAGGATACCGCAGCTGACGGTGAAGCAACTCCAGTCACGGTAACATGGGGAGAGGGCACAGGAGTACTGGTAGGACGCCGTATCACCGTTGGAGCAATCGTCGGAACCGCGTTAACATCATTCACCCCTTGACTTTGTGTCTTTTTTTGAATGAGGACAAACAGCATAAACGCAAGAACAATAGCGGTAAAAGTACCAATAAGTAATAAAATAGTATTCAGATTAAATGAACTTCCACCTGAGTGCTTAAGTTTTCTTTCTAACTCTGCTGGGTTTATCGGTGTGTAATTGTTTCCCATATATTAGGTTGTTTTTGCTGGCTGTGTACTGATGTTCTCACTTGTAATGTGCTCCTGGGGCAGTACCGGTTCCGCAGAAGCTATATTCTTATTATTATCAATTTGTTTCGAATTGTCATGCACATTTTTTGAAGCGCATTTGGGGCATATGACTGTTGAATTATTTGTGACCTCTGTTTCAAATGTTTCACTACACTTTCCGCACCCAAACTGCTTTCTTTGCGCGACTACGATCTCCGTCCGCTCCACATTAAACACAAAATTTTCTTCATCCATCTCCACATGAATGGTATTTCCCGGTTTCACTTTGTCCTCTATGATGAGTGCCGATATAGGATTCTCGAGTAATTTTTGAATAGCCCGTTTGAGAGGACGCGCCCCGTATATCGGATCAAATCCTGCGTTTACAATCTCTTTCACAACATCATCAGAGTATGAAAATCCGATATTCTGATCTTCAAGCAGTTTCCCGAGTCCCTTAAGCTGCAGTTTGACAATCTGCGTCATATGCTCAAAACGAAGTGGTTCAAAAACAATGACTTCATCAAACCGGTTAATAAGCTCGGGACGGAAAAATTTGTTTAACTCTGTCATCACTTTTGCTTTCATCTCTTCATACTGTTTATGAATGTCAGCCTCTGGCTCATTCTGAGATGCTTTTTGATCTTTATGAGCAGCCTGCTGTTTTTTCGCTTCCTCATTTTTGAGGAGCTCTTGCTGGATGACTTGAGAACCGATGTTTGAGGTGCAGATGACGACGGTATTTTTGAAAGAAATCGTGTGACCTTTATTATCGGTCAGTCGCCCATCATCAAGTATCTGTAAAAGGATGTTAAAAATATCGGGGTGGGCTTTTTCTACCTCGTCAAAAAGGACTACCGAGTACGGTTTCCGACGAACTGCTTCCGTAAGTTTCCCTCCCTCTTCATACCCAACATATCCGGGAGGCGCACCGAGTAACTTCGCCACTTCATGCTTCTCCATATACTCGGTCATATCAAAGCGAATCATCGCTTCTTCCTGACCAAAGAGAATGTCCGCAAGCGTTTTGGCAAGCTCTGTTTTTCCGACTCCCGTTGGTCCCAGAAACACAAAACTTCCAATCGGCCGTTGGGTGGACTTGACACCCGCTCTCCCCCGGCGCACCGCTGCCGCAACGGCAGAGCCTGCTACTTCCTGGCCAATAAGCCGCTTATGCATGATCTCTTCCAGTTTTGCGAGTTTATCTTTTTCACTACTCGTGATTTTTGAAACGGGAATTCCTGTCCAGCGGGCAACAATATCTTTAATGATACTTTCAGTGACTGCTGTGGTTGTCTGTGCTTTTTTGACATTAAACTGATCTTTCTTCTCGTTCAGCGTCGCTTTTATATCATCGATTTTTGACCGGACGATGCGCGCTTTCACCTTATCGCCTGCTTTTTCAGACTCAGCGGCTTCTTGGGTGAGCTGAGCAACCCGATCCTCAAGCGACTTTATTTCCTCAGGAAGAGAAAGAAGGGGCAAACGCACCGCAGATGCCGCCTCATCTATGAGATCCACCGCTTTATCGGGTAAGAACCGGTCACCTATGTATCTTTTGGAATATCGTACTGCCGCATCGATAGCGTCATCTGGAATTTTTACTTTATGAAAGGCTTCGTACTTGTCTTTGATAGATTTGAGCATCTTAATGGCCTGCTCTTCTGTTGGCTCCGGAACAATGATCGGTTGAAACCGACGCTCCAGTGCCGGATCTTTTTCAATATACTTTCTATACTCAGTAAGGGTAGTGGCGCCGATGACTTGTATTTCTCCCCGGGCAAGCGCCGGCTTTAAGAAATTTGATGCGTCAAGCGACCCTTCACCAGACGCGCCCGCACCAACGATATTATGAATTTCATCGATAAAAAGAATGACCTGTCCCTGACTCTGTTGAACCTGTTCAATCAGGTTTTTCATACGCTCCTCAAACTCTCCCCGATGAGAAGCACCAGCCAGAATACTCATCAGATCAAGCTCCAAAATCCGTTTACTCATCAAGGATTCGGGAACTTGTTTTCTGACGATACGCTGCGCGAGTCCTTCAACAATTGCCGTTTTTCCGACTCCCGCTTCTCCAACAAGTGCTGGGTTGTTTTTTGTCCGGCGTGAGAGAATATGCACTACCCGTTCAATCACCTCTGACCGCTCGACGACCGGATCGAGTTTGCCTTGCGCCGCTTTGGCAGTCAGATCAATAGTAAATTGCTCCAAAACATTTTTCTTCTTTGCGGCTTCTTTTTCTTCTTCACTTAATCCTTCTTTTTTACCGACTATTTTTTTATTGATATCTTCTTTTTTCAGTCCTAACTTATTGAGAATCCGCGCTCCCATCCCCTCACTTTCCTCATAGAGTGCGAGTAGTAAATGCTCAGGGGAAATGAATTCAAAACCAAGTTTACGCGCGATGACAAGAGAGTCATCGATGATTTTTTTTACCCGTGGAGAAACCTGCGGCGGGTTTGCAGCAATCTCATGTTTATAGATTTTACCCAACTCTTCCTCGATCAGTTGCGGTTGTATTTTGATATCAACCAGAAGCTTGTATATTTCACCATCTGAAAGGAGTCCATGAAGGATATGTTCACTATCAACGAAACTGTTTTTCAACTCTTTTGCTTTTGCGTTGGCGGAAAGAAAGACTCTATTTGACCGCTGGGTCAGGTGAGTCATGACATCAAGATTCCCCCGTTTTGGATCAGGATCTGCCATTGAAGGATGAGCCGAGGGTGGCACCGGAGATTGAGGAGAGGCCGGTTGATGTCCGGAAGCTGCAGACTGTACATTACTATGTTCAAACATTTGATGTGCTTCATGAGCAGGATGTGCGATCGGAGGAGGAACATTACCACCTGTTTGTCCTGTTGAAATCGGCTGTTGAGGATTTGGATTTGCGTTTGCAGCAGAGTTTTTTATAAAATCAAAAAATCCGGCCATGTAACTTATTATGAAGAAAAAAATATATAATGTCAACGATATGCTTATTAATATTTTTTGCATTCTGCTGATTGCTATCAGCACAATTCTTTTCCCATTCCCCACCCAGGCTCAACAACCGGAAGTTGGGAAGTCTATTGATCCACTCTTTCGATTTCTCCATACTATTTTTTCTCCAGATGAATTCATAACGAGAATCCCTACCGCTTCCTCAACGGACACTCAGGATAATCCTAAAATCATTATTGATCAAAGTGGAAAAATGGTTACGGCCACTCCGGGACCCACCGTCATTCTCGATGAAAAATTAAATCGCTTGCCAGGCGGAAAAGTAACGTTTTATTGTCAGGGAAATACTCAGTGGCAAAATATTTGTAGTTTGGGTGCTGCAGGGTGTGGACCATCATCAGTTGCAATGGTGTTAACAGCATTCGGTCTATCATTAACTCCACCTGATGTTGATCAAGTTATGAGACAAAGAGGATGGAGAGCGTGTGGTAATGCCGATAGTTCAATGAAAACTGCTCTTCATAGCGATTGGCTTCCCTCTTTAGGATTTCACGTTGGAGCAGAATTAGTCAATAATAAGATTCTCGATTTAGAAGCGACCAAACGTGCGTTAGACAATGGCGCTTTTATTATAGCTTCTTCGCAAGAATTTCCCTGCGTCAATTGTAGAAGCTCCTTAAGAATCGGGCATATTTTTGTCATTGATGGTATAGATGTTGAGCGAGGGCTCGTCAGCATCCGCGATCCCAATAACTGTAGTTATACTGATGGTAATGATGAAATTGCAAAAAATGTATGGAGAAGCATTTCTGAGTTCCCATGGTACTACGCGTATCCAATTACAAAATTGTGACAATAACTTAAGGTATGAATATTATCGGCAAAAAAATAGGTGTTTTTATTGGAGTTATAGTGATTATATTACTTGTCCTTATTACTATCTACAATAGTTTTCAAAAACCGTCAGTTAAAGTGAGTCAGCAAGAAAAAACGACTTTTCCAACCACCGTACCACTACAACAATCAGAAGAACGGCAAGCAGGTGCTATTCCACCCTCTCTCATTCCAGGAAATAGTGAATCCTATAGGAAAAGTGGTCAAATAATAGCTTTAACGGAAGCTCCACTTTTAAAACAAGAGAAAGTTGTCGGAAAACTGCAGTTTAAAATGCCGTATAAAGGCACGAACTTCCAAATGGATTATGATTATAAACTACTCCAATACATAGTTATTATTCCTAATGATAAAATCTCCGAAGGCAACACTGAGTTTGATACGTTCTTAAAACAGAATGGTATCGCCGATCGATCCTGGATACGGAAGGAGTTACTTGTGATAAGATATGAGTAATATCGTTCAGTGTTAAGCGTTTTGCGTCAAGCGTTAAGCACAATATATGTCTGAACTGTCTCGTAGAAATTTCTTAAAAGGTTCTGCAGTACTTGCGGGAGTAGTGGCAGGCGCCACTTTACTTCCCGATCTTCGACGCGCTTATGGTCAGGAAACGCAGCAGGAAAAGTGGAACCTCCATTGGAATGGTGAGTGGAAACGGGTAAATCCATTTCCCGGTACAAAGTTTGTACCTATTACCGGATTAGGAGAATCGTGGCAAAGTACAACTTTACAACCTGTGGTTGCAAATGCTATTTATACTCTTGGATTCGATCAGCATGATGTTCTCCCTCCCTCTTTTCGTATTAATACTAGTAAGGATCTCCTCGGCGAACCGTATGATAGTAGGGACGCGGTACAACATCCTGAAGTTATTACTTATAACGTCCATAAACAGGTCGAAAAGCATAAACGAGACTACCCGCAAGATAAGTTATGGCTTATCGGATATAGTATGGGCGGATATATTGCTTACCATATTGCTATGATGCACCCTGATGTAGTTGAGGGAGTCATTACATTAAATGGCGCAATAAAAGGGGCTGATATTGTCCCGTCTTCTGTCGATGCAGCTCTTGCACCAATCGTTGCACCGATTATTGGTGGTGAAGCCGGTAAGCGCCTTTTAGAACGCGCGACCGATCCTACTGTTTCCCAAAGAGTGGAGCAGAATATCATGAGATTACGGATGAACGGAATGACGTTTCTTACCTGCGCTTCAACTACCGATCGGGTCGTACCGGCGAAGTATGCAACTGCCCAGAATGCTGATACTTTTGTTGGCGGACGAAAAGTGAATGTGATTTTTCCCATGGATGATTGGGATAATTCTGAAATGTATCAGTATGTTGAAAACCAGTTTCCCCTCCTTGATACTGTCCTTCCCGCTCATGTAGAGCAAGGTGTAGTAAAACAAAACATCAGGGATAGCTTTCTTCGCCACAGAGCAGTTACGATGAACCCGGTACTACACGGGGAAATACAATATGTATTAGCTCATCGTATCTCTTCATTACGTGATCCGCGAATGCATATGCCGAAAGGAGAACAATATCTACGAGAGGCGATGAAGTTTGTTGAAGCAATAACACTTGCCGAAGAAAATACCGTAGCAAACATGATTCGCACGGCACTGCCTTATCGAGGAAGTCACTGTAGTCTTTCTTCAGACTCTATGACTATTGATATGAATGTTACGAGCAAAGATGATGATGGACGCTATGAAGAACTCGACCGGTTTCTCACCGCAAACGGCGTTGATTTCCAGAGCAGGGCATGGAGACGATTACTGCGAGTCCGGCAGAGTTAGCTATCATTCGCTTAGCGCTATGCGCTTCACACGTTATTGTTGTAATTGTCCCGGAATAAGTTCGCCAGGTCCTTTATTAAGCCCGATAAACTCAACCTTTGCTTCAAGCTGCGCGCTTCCCGTGGATTGATACGCGGTTAAAAATCTCTGAAATGTCGCTTCTGCTTCTGTTCTTGTCTGAGGATAAAACACGATCATCTGATTTTTTTTCGGGATATAATCAACAGCAATCGTCTCAAACTTCACCGGAAACTCTAACTGCAATACGCCTGTTCTCCGCTCAGGAGGTATGGTTGGTGTCGGAGTCGGAGCGGTAAATGGCACTGAACCGGTTTTTATGGCGGGAATAATACTGGTCGGGGTCACCGTACGATTGGTAACCGTTTCTTCCTGAGCTGGTTGGGTAAGAGACGATGTCAGCATATTTACAATGCCGAAGAGAATGACGACAACAATCGACAGAACAAAAATGATGACATATAGTCTATTCTTTTCCATAATCTCTTACAAATATCAAATATTTTTACATTTTGATCTGCTCGCCTCGCTGACGCTTCGGCGAAGCTGGTCATTTTGATTTTTAATTTTTGATATTTGATATCTCATTGCGTCATCTGATAATAATCCCACAAAAACTCACAATAGGTTCTTCCCAATGGATAAGATTCAGTGGTAAATCGTTTGTGTCGTTCAGTACAAGAACCATAATACCTCTCTCCAGCACGGTAGGTTTGTTCTTTTGTCCATATCAAACTTGTCGCTCTACTATCCTTTTTTAATTTTTCTGCCGCTCCATAGGCATTATCGCGTAGATTGCAGTAATCGGGTTCATGGGTATACCCGCCATAGGTATTAACACTCCTTCCGTAAATTGCCCAGGCATTGGGACACACCCCAATCTTACCACAGCCATCACATGCGCTTGAACCCTTATCGTCTATACCGACAGTCATCTGCATAAGTCCAGCCGCAGAACATGCATTTCGTCGACACACCAATGCTTTGCTGCCTGGCGCGGAAAAAAGTTCGATCTGCTCAGCATTGAAATTTTTCCAGTCACCGGGAGCTTCGATCACCCATACACCCTCTAAAATCCGTGACGGTATTCCTACCTTTGACTCAATATCCTGAAAAAGCTCGCGATAACTATTTAAGGCAACTGCCTTATTTGCCGGATTGGCAGGAACCTGGAAATTTATATCGTCAGATGTACTGCTATCTTCAATGAACGGAGTAATCAGTTTGTGCAGATTATTTAATGTATTAAAAAACTTATCGGCTACTTCAAAAAGCTTTGTATTATCAGGATTTGCAGTCATCTGGGCATGTACTCCCTTCGGGATGACGATGGAAATAACAAGGAATATAATGACGATGAAGCGCTGCATACTATAACATTACATAATTTATTTTAATAAATCCAGACTGTTAGTTGGTATTTATTACTCTTCGAGCAATCCGCCATCCGTCTCCGTCAGTCGGCGGATGACGGAGGCGGAGCGAGGAGAAGTTACACTGATGTATTCAATGTGTTCTCGACTCCGCTCGAACAATAAGAAACTTCTTTTACTGATTAACGCTGTACGAACTAACCAACTCACGATCAATGCTTGACACTCTCTCTTTCATTCAACTACAATGAAGTCTATGCTTCATTCGATAAGCGCGGGGGTGAGTACTGCAAAAAAATACATCATTATGGCGACTGTCTTCTTTGTTATTATCACGATATTTTTTCATTTCATCGAGCGCGACCGGCCAAAGATAACAACTGAGACAAGTACTACCGAGACAAACCGCAAGCAAATCTATGAATCAATAAATATCCTCAAAAAAGATACCTCTCAGGAGGGGAAAATAAAACTTATGGTATATCGCAACTTTGTGTGTACCGCAATTGGAGAAGGATGTACTGACAATCCCGCAGATGGTGACAAAAACCAGGCAAAAAGTATTGTGGGATTTGTTACGAATCTTATCATTATGCCATTTAACAATCCGCCAGCTTCCGGATTATATTGGGTGTACGACGGATTACAAAATGCAGGCATGATTCCTCAGACCTACGCAGCCGAGGGCATTGGCTTTACCGCCATTAAACCATATGCTAACTTATGGAAAGTGGTACGGGATGTTTCTTATATGGTTTTGGTCATCATCATGGTCGCTATCGGATTTATGATCATGTTCCGGATGAAGATCAACCCGCAAACCGTCATATCAGTGGAAAACGCGCTCCCCCGCATAATTGTTTCTCTCATCATGATAACCTTTTCATTTGCTATCGCGGGATTTCTTATTGATTTTATGTACATCGTGATTG
>CAZHGF010000018.1:0-12771 GCA_964531945.1 uncultured Gammaproteobacteria bacterium
CCTGTTTTCATACGTTACGAAACCTCTTGGGAGTGCCATATGTTTCGTAACTTATGCAGCGTTTTGCGCCTTGCGCCTTGCATCAAGCAAAAATGGTACAATACATACACAATGAAACAATTTACTTTCGATGAAGCAATCCGGTTTTTAGATGAAAATAAAGCGAATAGCAGAACGTTTCACTTTGGTGCGCTTTTTCTAAATCGCGCGAATTACTTAATGCAGCTTCTCGGAAATCCACAGAATAAGCTAAAGATCATCCACATAGCGGGAACATCGGGAAAAGGATCAACGGCTTATTTCGTAAGTACCTTGTTGGTGAGTCAAGGATTTAAGGTTGGTTTAAACGTCAAACCGCATATTGAAGATATTCGCGAGAGATTTCAAATAAATAACAGGCTTGTTGCAAAAAAAGACTTTACTGCTTCTGTTGACCAGATCGCTTCTGCGTATGGCATAATGGAAAAGTCGTCTCTTGGCCCGCCAAGCTATTTCGAAATGACCGTGGGTATAGCTTTTCTGCTATTTGTAAAACACCGAGTTGATTACGCTGTTGTAGAAACGGGAATGGGAGGAAAATTTGATGCTACCAACACTGCCCATAGGAGTGATAAAGTAGTTATTTTGACGAAGATCGGCTTCGATCATATGCAGTACCTTGGGAACACTCTTCCAAAAATTGCTGAGCAGAAAGCATCAATTATTCATAAAAATAATAAAGTATTTGCTTCTTGGCAAAAGCCATCAGTGCAAGAGGTATTTAATCAATCGGCGAAAAAGAATGCAACAACTATTACCTACATTTCTCAAGAATCTTTTTTTTCAAATATCAGATGTTTTCGAAACAAAACCTTTTTTGATTATAACGACGGTTTTTTGAAAATTCCTAATGTTCAACTGAGCTTATTAGGTAGTCATCAAGTTGAAAACGCGAGTCTTGCATTGGCAGCAGTATCCTATCTCTCGCAAAGAGATAGCTTTATTTTTAAAGAAAAAGCTCTTCGTAACGGGCTTTCGCATGCATTTTTTCCAGCAAGAATGGAGGTTATTAGGAAACAGAACAAGACTATCATTGTTGATGGAGCTCACAATACTCAAAAAATGAAAGCGCTTACTCAGGACCTGAGGACTATTTTCCCGAACGAGAAATTTCACTTTCTTGTTGGATTGAAGGAAGGAAAAGATATAAGGAAAATGATGAGTTGTATTCTGCCTCTTGCTGAGTATATAACGGTTACTGGGTTTTATACCGAAAACACTACTGATTGGACCGTATATGCTCAAAAGCCTGAGGTAGTAGGGAAATTTCTCAAAAAAAATAACTACAATCAATTTTCTCTAGAGCATAATTGTCATACTGCATTGCTACGAGCACTGAAAAAGCTCCCGAAAGGAAAGTTACTCATTATTACGGGTTCTCTGTATCTCATTAGTGAGTTATACAGTCAATTGAAAGATTAATACAGAGATTGAATGTCGTATTCATTCTCGTTTTTTAGAACGAAAGCCTTTTGAGGAAAAGTAGGAAGCTGGTTGGTAACGCGTTCCTTTGGAATAAGGGCTTTTCCAACAAAGGAAGGAATTTCAGCATAGGTTTTTCCATAGACATAAACTCTGTCTTTATCGAAGTAGTATTGAGCGGTAAAATAATCAAGCTCATTGGTAACATAGATAACATCATTTTGTTTTGCCAAGGCTTTAATTTCCCTCATCATTTTTCCAACGGGTGCTTTTACCCGGTACGTCATCTGCATGTTGTGGAATCCAAGGGTAAGCGCAGCTAGCAATAGTATAAAGACGAGCTTCCATTTTTTGTGAGTAAATTCCAGTACACAAATGAGGAATATAAGTAATCCAATGACAGTAAAAATTAAGTAGCGGGGAAGGAATAATGGTTTAAACACTGACAAAAGGAGGACGGTAAGAACGGGAATACTTACCCAATAGAGGAAAAATAGCATCACCGGGTAACTATGATGATTGTGGTTCTTTTTCAGCTGAATGACTCCCCACCCGAGTAACACTCCGATAGTTGTTGTAATCCAAAATAGAAGGAATATGTTCTTTTGCGCGAGAAATCCTAAGTGTGCTTCATACCCAGTATAGATGTAAGCTGGAATAAGAAAGAACTCAGGCAGGTGAAGAGGTGGTACCCAAAAACTGTCAACGATGGTTTGTTTCTGTGTTTTTACAAAGAGGAGCCATACTATAAAAAGAATACTTGGCAGAAGCATTTTTTTTACCATAGGTTTCAGATGCGTTTTACCATAGGGAGATGCATACGTAAAAATAGCTTGAGCAAGTAGTGCCAATACCATGAAATAATGAGTAAATAGTCCAAGTACTGTTACCAAAAGATACATGCGAGTTTTCCGCAGATAAAACGAATAGAATGACAGAGCCGCAAAAAAAGCAAACATGGTATACATTCTGCCTTCAAAAGCATAAAAGACAAGGAGAGGATTAAAGATAACAAACAATAAATACAGAGAAGCTTTCTTTTCTGGGAGTTTTATCATATCCCGGAGAATCATAAAAACAACGTATACGGTTCCCCAGTAAAATACAAAAGAGAGACTCCGGACTGCAATTTCTGATGAGCCGAAAATTGTCATCCAAATCTTCAAAAAGAGATAATACAATGGGGGATTAAAGTCTTGCGCTGTCAGTTTTAGCAGTGAAATGATGTCTTTCTGTGAAAGCAATACTGAGAATGCTTCATCGCGCCAGAAGTCTTGAACAAAAAACTTCAGGGGTGTGTGAGTAAATAAAAATTCCATTATTGTCAGAATATACCATCAAATGGTAAAAATCAAAGAAGAAAAGCATTGCTCAATGATTCCATTGTTCAATGGTTAGATTATTCCATGGTTACATTGTTAAATGGTTTAGAAGCCATATGGTCATGTGACCATTCAGTTACCATGAACAGTGAACGGTGCCTGCCCCGCGAAGCCACGTCTGACGTGGCGAAGTGGGGAACCGTGAATCCTTCAGCGCAATGCGTCCTCACACCTTCTCCGTCACTTTATAGGTAATCTTTTTTCCAATGAGAAGCCGGGTATGAGCCTCAAGTGCGGGAAGTGAGGATAATAAAAACGAAACGATTGGAAGAAGATACCACTGTATGATAAGAAACGGAAGATTAAGAGGCTTGGTCGAGACCGCGACTTTTTTGCGGAGCTGAATATCAAGATATACATACAAAATCAGCATGAGTGAGGCAGCGGTGAGTATGAATCCGGAAAGCTTTGGTAACAGAAATCCAAGAACCGTTCTTTTAAAGACAGGGTTTACGAGGGGAGGCATAAGCGCACTTAATGTCAAGATAAAAAATGACGTTGGCCACAGAAGATGTGTCTCCGCCAGAAAGACTACTTTTCTCAGTTTTGGGAGGAAAGGAATATGAGGAGTAGTAAAGAGTTTTTTCCATACATATCCAATATCACTTGCCCCCCACGCCCATCGTTTCTCCTGCTCGTAGCGATTTTTCAATGTTTTAAAGATATTTCCAGAGTAAACTGCGTCGCCATTGATAATGGTGTAGAGAGGTAAAGTTTTGACTTTATCGCCGAATGTAAAAAAGGCTTGATAGTAGATGTGCCAGTCTTCCGGAATGATGTCGACATCCCAGTAATTAACTTGTTTCAGTAACCATAAACTTGTTGAGTATGTGGAAACATGAATAAGCTTATCGGCCTGAGAAAGAAACGCCAATCGAAGAAGAGACGATAAGGTGGCTTGCATTCTGACGAAAAACGGAAGCTGCCAGAAATTATTATACAAAAGTACCGGAGCCCAATAAAAATGATACTGTCGGTCCCGATCCCTTAAGTATTCGAAGGTAAGATAAGAAAAGTAATTTTTAGGAAGCAGACTGTCAGCATCGCAAATAGTAATGACTATTTTATGAAGATTCCAGTTATTGTTTGTCACATACTCCTCTACACATCGCGCGGCATGCGTTTGATTACTCGCTTTCCCTGGCACTTCATGAGTTTCTAAAACATGATATGTTGCTAAAATATCATTGAAGTGCCGCTGATATTTTTTTCGCAAAATCTGCTCTTTTTCAGTTGCCGACGATTCTCTATTTTCAAACGCGAGTATGAGGTAAATATCTCTATGGGGATAATCATTAGCAATTATTGCGTCGATCGTTGCTTCAAGTTTATGGAGTGGTTCTTTGAAATTGGGGATGATGACAAAGTGTTTTATTTCTTCACTTGCTTTCATTGTGTGAATTTTTTTTGCAAACGCTATCTTGTCATAGGAAAGAATTTTTAAGTAAGAAACAGTCGCATAGTAAGCCGTCGCAACCGATTTATAAAGAAAGTAGAGATCAAAGCCGATGATGAAATAGGCAACTACTGCTGGATGAAATGGCGAAAACCAGAGGGGAAATGTGATGAGAAGCCAGCTTAAGATAGGGACACCTATTTCTCCTGCCTTGTTAAATATACTTGATCTGATGAGCCGTTCCGTCATACTCCTATTATACAAAAAAGATGCTCAAATTGGTGTCTACTGCCAAGCCTCGCAGAGGAGTTTAAATGAACAAAAATCACACCAGGGGCCGACTTTAGCCTCAAACAGGTTGTTATTCATACGGTCAACGGTTTTTTCGATTGTGTCCTTCACACTCTCAATTTCACTTTGAACTCGCTTCATGCTTATCTTTTGCATATCCTGAAGGTAGTAAAACGTGAGAGTGACCTGATCCAGTTTTTTGTGAAATAATCCAGGGTCAGTAGCCGCTAATGCGTAAATTGAAAGCTGCAGACTTTTTTTTAACTCTTTCTCATTCGGTTTTTTACCGGTTTTGTAATCAATAATCTCTATTTCGTCATCGAGCAGACTGTCAACGCGATCTATCTTCCCCGTGACATATATATCTCGACTCATCTTAATTTTAAACAGTTTCTCGATAGTAATGATGGAAGTATCGTGGTGGTGAAAGGTGTCAAAATACTTTTTTAGCATTTTTTCTCCTTCCTGTTTCATATGTTTTTGATGTTCAAGCGAGGAGAAATGTATGGGTATCCATGATTCATGATAAATCTCCATCAACCGGTTGACTGCAATAGTCTTATCATTCATAAATTCTTGATAAAACCTCTGGAGAGTTTTGTGAATTGAGTCCCCAAATGAAGCGGCCGCAGAAGGGACGGTTGGAACTTTTAAAATATACTGATACTTATATTGAAGAGGACATACGTTAAAACTCTCAATTTGAGAGTAGGAAATACTTGAGATCGATAGTTTCTGATTACTGGATGAAGGAGTATCCGGAATTTTAAAATCAAATATGGTTAACTGAGATTTTTCTTCTTTTTTGATACTTTGAAATTTGGCAATAGCATGCTCTCCAAGCATTTCTATGACAAAAGGAGAAATCTTCCTTTCTCTTTTCCCTTCTCCATACATTTGTGAAAGAGTAAGATAAACTCGATCTTTTGCGCGCGTTACAGCAACATAAAAGAGTCGGCGTTCCTCCTGCAGATGATAATCTCCTTGGGGAAGTATTTCTTTAATCAGTTCTTGAGGAATAGGGAACGGCTCTTTTTTTTCATAAGTTGGGAATCTGCCTCTATTTAAGTTTAGCAAGAAGACGATCCCGAACTCGAGCCCCTTCGCGGCATGGACGGTCAGTATATTAACCGCGTTATATCCATCGAGATCAGTTTCATCAATAAGCGGAGATTCACCCAACTCAATGCTCATTTCCAGGTAATCTACGACCGTAAACAATGACGAATCCTCATGACTCAATTCATAGTTCTTGAGCTTCATAAAGAATTTATTGATATTGATAGCTATCCTTTCCTCTTTTTCTGATGCAAAAGTAACCAGTTTATTAAGATAGCCGGTATCTTCTAAAAAGTAATAGAGTATTTGTCCTGCGGTTGCGGTCTTGACTAATTTAAGATGGCGGTAGAGCATCGAGTAAAGAGAAAAGAGCTTGTCTTTGCAAGATGCTGAAAGTAGCGGGAGATATTTTTTATAGAGTTCATACTCATCTCGTTTCAACTCATCGTAGAAAAAAGAAAGGTATATTTCTATGGCGTTAAAAAGGGATACGGTAAGTTTTTTTGAATAGGTAAGGAGAAGGCTGATATCTTTTTGATCGAAAGCGAAAATATCCATATTGAGAACTCGATAGAGAGCCATGGAGTCTTCGAGATTATAGAGCGTTTTCAGGTACGCAAGCAGATCCTTTATCTCCGGTCGCTTGAGAAGTATGCCGGGACCTAAGAAGCGGTAGGGAATACCTTTTCGAATGAATGTATTAATAAAAGGATCAGCATGGTTGTTTGCGCGCACCAGGAGAGCAAAATCTGAGAATTTGTAGTTATTTTTTTTCTGGAGTGAGATGATCTCGTTTGCGACATACTCTGCCTCATCGCCGATTTTCTCTGCGATAAAGAGCTTGGTGCATTCCTGTTTCTTGCCACGCTGTGCGATAAGTTTTTTTGAAATGGAAAGTTGATACTCCAGAGTATCCGGGTTATTGTGCTGGATCAGTTTATGAGAAGAGTCAAGTATCTCCTGATACGATCGGTAATTATATTTCAGGGTAATCTGCTGTGCGTGAGGATAGTCGCGCATAAACGTCAAAATATTTGAAACCGACGCGCCACGGAACTTATAAATTGCTTGGGAATCATCTCCCACCACCGTAAGGTTGGGAGAGGCGGCAGGTGGACAAAGAAGTTTAATGAGAAGGTACTGTGCAA
Organism: uncultured Gammaproteobacteria bacterium; assembly: GCA_964531945.1. Taxonomy (GTDB): domain Bacteria; phylum Patescibacteriota; class Microgenomatia; order UBA1406; family GWC2-37-13; genus CAZHGF01. The sequence goes on from CAZHGF010000018.1 coordinate 6,738, forward strand.
TATTGGTATCCTGAAATTCATCGACAAGGACAAAGCGATACATCTCCTGATATTTTTTGAGGATTGATGGTCTTTGGCGGAACAACTGCAGTGTGTAATAGATAAGATCTGAAAAATCAAAATATCCTTCTCTGATCTTCAGCTCCTGAAATTTTTCATACGCGTTTGCCAGCTCAAGACCCTTTTCTTTTTCTTCCGGTGTAGTAGAAGTACTATCAAACTGCTTTTTTGCCCAGGTTTTGTACGACTCAGGAGAGATATCTTCATCCTTTAATCGCGAGAAGTGCTGCAGTAAGGCGCTTAAAAATTTATTTGGATTACCAAGCGGTCGAAAATACTTCAGCTTAAAGTGGAATAAGTTTTTGCGGAGAAATAAAATGGTTTCGGCTTGGGTCATAAGCCGGTATCCGGGATTAAGCCCAATATGACTGATGTCGTTTCGGAGAATTTGATCTCCAAACGAATGAAATGTTGATATCCACATCTGAAAGTATCCGTAGGGCATTGCTTTATCAATCCGTTCTTCCATCTCATTGGCGGCCTTTTCAGTGAATGTTAAAGCAAGAATCTCCTCCGGTTTCGCGATTTTTTGAGCGATAACGTATTTGATTTTCTCAACAATAACGGTAGTTTTTCCGGTTCCCGCTCCTGCGATAATAAGAAGTGGACCATGGGTATGGAGAACTGCTTTTCTTTGTTCAGCATTTAACTCAGCAAGGAGATTTTTTTTCATGGCATTTCATTGTAACATGAAGCATGAAACATGTAACCTGAAATCTCTCGCTCAGCGCTTGGCGCTAAGCGTATGCATGTTTCATGCTACATGTTTCATGTTTCATGTTTCAGGTTACATGTTTCATATTACACGGTTATGAATGGTGATGAGCATTTCTCTTCCAATACGCTTCATGTACCGCGGCGAAGCTGAAAAGAAGAAGTAGGCTAATATAAGAGATTACTACAATGGCGCTATTGAGTGATGCAGGCACAAGGAGTATCACAATATAAGTGATGACTAATGGCAACGTAAGAGCGTGAAGTGAAAGTTGAAACGCCTTTTTATATGACACATGAGTTTGACGGTATTTAAAGATAAGGATATTAAGAACACTTGCGAGCGCGATGACACCGGTATTAATAATAATGATGATAAGAGGGAAGAGTGCGAGGACAAAAAGCGGGAGAAGAGAGAGTGTTTGTGGAATATACTGCCGCAGTAAAGCAGTATACTGGTTAATTCCTTCTTTATTAATTGTTACGGTCAGATTTTGCAGAGGAGTTACCGAATAATAATTCGGATTGGCAATATCCCGTATTGCAACTGATTTTCCGGTAATAAGGGCTATTGAATTATATTGTTTTATTTGTTCCGGCACGGCATTTTCGTCGATGACAAATAAAAGGATTTTCGAGTCTCTGTAATCCATCCACATAAAGTAAGGTCGATCGTAGTTGGTATGGAGATTTCCGTTCTGAATTGAGATAACGAGTTTTGATGGATAAGACTCGAGACCTTTAATAAATGAGTCAGTCAATGTATAAAGAAAAGGAACCGGCTGGTACCGAAAGGCAAATAATAGTATGAATAGAAAGTACGTGGCAAGATTTAAAGCAACAAAATATTTAACCGACAGTACGAGCTTTGTTGTTAACAACTTATGATAATAGGGGTGATGGGGAATGATACTGTTTTTGAGAATATGCAAAAAGGTCTTGACTTTTAGCATGATAAGATTTATCATATGAGGGTAGAGGAAAGAAATCAACTGCATTTTTTCTCCTTCTAACATGGAGAAGATGCTTATTTTTTTATACATTAATTCCCCTATTTTAAAAATTAATTTAATATTATGGCAGAAGGTGTGTTTCAAAGAACTAAACCCCATTTAAACATTGGTACTATTGGTCACGTCGATCACGGTAAGACGACAACCACTTCAGCAATTCACTACGTTCTTTCTAAAAAAGGAACCGCAAAATTTTTAAAATATGAGGAGATTGATAAAGCACCTGAGGAAAAAGCTCGTGGTGTCACCATCAACATACACCACTCAGAATATGAAACTCCGAAACGACACTATGCGCATATTGACGCTCCAGGGCACGCAGACTATATCAAGAATATGATCACCGGGGCCGCACAAATGGATGGAGCAATACTCGTTGTCTCCGCTCCCGATGGCCCAATGCCTCAGACTCGAGAGCATATTCTGCTCGCACGACAGGTAAACGTACCCGCAATCGTTGTATATCTGAACAAAGTCGATATGGTTCAGGATAAGGAGATTATTGATCTGGTCGAGATGGAAGTCCGTGATCTTCTGAAGAAATATGGATATCCTGGCGATGAAGTGCCGGTTATCAAGGGATCATCACTCAAGGCTCTTCAGGACGACCCCGATTCAATAAAAGCAATTGAGGATCTTATGAATACGGTTGATGAGTATATTCCAGAGCCGGTTCGACCGGTTGACAAGCCATTCTTGATGCCGGTTGAAGACGTATTTACCATTCAAGGACGCGGTACGGTGGTTACCGGTCGTGTAGAAAGAGGAGTGCTCAAGGTCAACGAAGAGATTGAGATTGTTGGTGTCAAAGCTACAAAAAAGACCGTTGTCACCGGTATTGAGATGTTTAGAAAGACACTTGATGAAGCACGGGCAGGGGATAACACCGGCCTTCTTCTTCGAGGCGTTGAAAAAACCGATGTTGAGCGGGGACAGGTTATCGCAAAGCCAGGATCTGTCACCCCACATACTGAATTTGAGGCGGAGATTTACGTCTTGACAAAAGAGGAAGGTGGTCGTCATACCCCGTTCTTCAAAGGATACCGGCCGCAGTTCTACATTAGAACGACTGATGTTACCGGTGAGCTCCAACTGCCGGAAGGTGTAGAGATGGTCATGCCGGGTGATAAGGTCAAAATCAGCGCGAAGCTTATCTACCCGATCGCACTTGAAGAAGGATTGAAGTTTGCTGTTCGTGAAGGTGGTCATACCGTCGGGGCAGGAGTTGTCACGAAAGTAACAAAGTAACAGAAAGTTCATCGTTCATAATAACAGAATGGTTCAATGGTTACATGGCTCTATGGTTTTCAATCATTGTAACCATGTAACAATAGAGCCATTATTCTATCTGAACGCTGAACACATGACGCTAAACGTTTAGTAAGCACTTTCAAAGTATGCCAAAGGGACGTATTCGTATCCGATTAAAGGCATATGATCATCGACTCGTCGATGAAACATGCCAAAAAATAGTAGACACGGCGATTAAGACCGGTGCCTCTATTGTGGGTCCGATTCCACTTCCGACAAAAAATTCCGTATGGGCAGTCAACAAATCTCCATTTATCGAAAAGGATTCACGCGATCACTTTGGCTTAAAAATCCATAAACGGCTGCTTGACATTATGAACCCCACGAATCAAACGATTGATTCTCTCATGCACCTTGAGCTCCCTGCTGGGGTAGAGGTTGAGGTAAAGATGTAAAGGACGCGAGACGTTGGGCGTCAAGCGTTCACCGTTCATCGTTTATTATCAACATATAAGTACGAGTAAATCTCGTGCACCCCGCGGGTGTATGGTCTACTTAAACTGTTGTGATAATCTGTTCCACCTCCGAGGTGGAAGATAGCCGTACATAACAGAAAGTCCAACCTACGCGGTTAGAAATAGAGCTTTCTTACGGCTTATTTTGCACCGCGTCAGTGTAAAGAGTGAAAAATAGCTTGCAAAAAGTTTATTTTCTGATAATCTGAATCTATCAGATGACAGAGTACCGAGAAATTCCTGATCGATCGCGGAGGCCACCATCAAATTTGCCACCTCCGCGTGTTTCACGCACTGTTCCTCCTGATTCTCAGCCCTCCCGCAGGGCTTCGGATCCTACCCCCGGTTCACCCCTTACGCAACGAGATGACATAAGAAGAATGGCAAAAGTTCCTGAAAGAAAGAAGTCAGGTAGACGGAGAATCCTCGCTGGCGTAGTGGGAGTTGCTGGGTTAGCAGCGTTAGGTGTTGGTGTGACGGCCCAACGTATACTTTCTGGTAGTTCACCTGAGATAACCCCCCCAGCCACCGCAGGAACTCAAAGTAAAAATCCGGTTCAACTTATCCCACTGCCTTCAGTAGACCAAATAAGACCTGCCGTAGGGACGAACACTCCTCTTGCTGTTGATACCAATATGCCACTTCCTCCAACTTTTGTAGCTCAAGCTGTTCCTGCTACGCAAACTCCTCGAAAAATTGATGTTGCGACACCCCGTCCAACTGAGATTCCCAGACCAACAGCTTCTCCTACAGAAATACCTCCGCCGTGGGCTCTTCCTCCGAGGTCATAAAGCAGCTATCAGCCGGTGACAGAATTAAAATCAACGCGGCTCTCAGTAGACCAATTGATAAAGAAGTAACACCACAAGAGGCGGCAGAATGGATTCGGGTGCACAAACTTGCTGAACAAGCAATTCACGCTGGGCTTGATCCAAGAAGAATCGAACGCATAAACCTCGGTTTAGGGAACGCCAAACGCATTCAAGGCTACAGCTACATTCCGAGCGATAATCTTGCAAAACCATCATACTATGACTCTATAGCAAGGGTTCCAGGATACCCCCTACCCGCAATTAAAGCAGCAGACGGTACGATTCGCCTCCTTCTTGGGGATTTTAGTGGAACTTTGTTTCCTGCTGAGCACAACGCGTATTCAGCTGCCCTTCCTTATGATAAGGAAAATACATATGTTACCAGTATAAATGGAGCTACCCATTATTCTGCGAAACCAGGCCAACATGGCAGGATAGGTTACTTATTAGTGAATCCGGGCGAGAGAGGATATCCAACTTATGCAGGCAATGTAATAAATATACAAGTGGTGATCGCTCTGGATCCGCAAACAGGCGCATTACATGAATCACTTACTACACTTGCAATAGATCCTCTCTTTCAATACTACATGCTTAAAGTAGTTAAAGGCGAATCGGATAAGGTTATTTTAGAGATTCCACCGCTTACGTACGGAGACTTATCACAGGAAGGATACAAAAGTCTTTCTGATCAGGAGAGGCGGAAATTTCTGACAGATCTCCAACGACAGATGGTACATCCTTCTGACCCGAAGCCACTGGCCTCAACACCTCTTTCTGAAGGCTTTACTTACACTACGCCCCGAGGAAAGGCATCAGTATGGTCAAATCCTCGACGTCCTTACATATTAAATATTCACCAAACATTCATCAAGTAGTCTTTTTATGAGTAGTTTAAAGTCAAGAGGATAAGCATAAGAGCCAATGATCCAAAGGAACTCGCTGGTAATATTTTCTTGAATAATTGGTAACGTTTGTTTTGAACTTCTTCGGCAATCGGATTATCAGTTTTTCTTTTAGTAACTTTCTCAAAGTTTTCAAAGTAATTCATGCTTTTAAAAATGACTGACAATCGGATAAAGATTTCAGTTTTTCATATAGGACTCATGTAATCTTCTTGTTATATACTTTTTTGTCTTCACCTTTCTTATCCATGGTCTCTTTTACAAATGCGCATGGCCAATGGATTTTTAAATATTTCCTAAATATATCCAAGTAACAATTGTGACAATCTATTCCACTTCCGAGGTGGAGGGTACAGAGATGGAAAATGCTTGGTTAGCATCCGACCTGCCGCGCGGCACGCTCAACTACCGGCTTAGAGCTTCTTTGCTGACTTGACATCCCCAGTGAAATGTCCTATACTATAGGACTTATATTGAGACCTGTTTCTAAAGGCATTTTACGGCATAAATGCCTATTGAGAAGCAGCGTTATCATGCACGTTTACAATGAGGGTCTTGGGAAATTACGTCCCTTCCTGGATTGCATTGTGGTGAGAGATACTTATGTTCAGTGTTTAAGCGTATAGTGTTTTGCGTTCAGCGTTCATAAGTAGAGAAGTTCTCGATTCCGCTACGCTCCACTCGAACACTATATTCTTCGAGCGAAGCCAAGTCAGACTTGGCGAATCGAGAAGTAGAAGTTACGATGAACAGTGAACGAATAT
>CAZHGF010000018.1:12793-13246 GCA_964531945.1 uncultured Gammaproteobacteria bacterium
CTGACCGATACACTCGGTAAACTCTTCAACAATGGAGAGATGATAACTAGAAGGAGAACAATCATGTCCGCCCGCCGTGTTCTGTCCCTTGAGATCGTTCTTCTTAGCGCCATCGTAAGCACGACGCTGATCCTCGCGATAATTGATCGCTTTACCACCAGTGAACTTCGGACCCGGATATTCCAGAACCCCGAAATTTGGGGAGTAATAGTGATCCAGTTTAGCATGCTGGTCATGGTGTTTATTCCAGTCCTCTACGAGGGGCTGGACCCCGCGGCGTTCTATTCGAATCATATAGTGAGGATGAATTTTTTCCTCATTGTTATTCTCACATCTCTGATCGGAGCTATTCCTCCGATATCCCTTGATGACTGGCAGAGGTATGTTGCGATTCTGACGGCATACCTAGCTGCAACCACCCCTCTGTGGGGGTGGCTGTACCGGAGAATTGAT
>CAZHGF010000019.1:0-12852 GCA_964531945.1 uncultured Gammaproteobacteria bacterium
CGGTTGAACCCTTATGAGCGCTCACCGCCATAGGCGGTGGATATGGTTGATTATAGCAAACGACTGCAATCTGTCTCTTATTTCCTTAAATCTCATTAATTATTTGTATACTATGCTTCACTATGAGTGAAAAACCACGACCCAGACAACCAGATAGGACACCTGACCCATCTTTATTAAGAGGTATTGAAACATTTGAACAGTACCATTCGCCAACACACGAACCCGCAAACTCATTGAGAAGAGACTATGGGTTTCCTGAAATAACAGCAGAAGATGTGCTTACCGGCATGAAAGCAGACAGAGAACGGTTTTGGAAACAAATGCCATGTGAGGCAGCAGGGAGCGGTAAAACTCCTTTTCAGCATGCCCTGGAAAAAGCAGGTAGAGGCACCTTTCGATACCCAGCTGAATCAAAAGGGACCCTCTTCCGCCGTGGAATAGACCGGACAGGTAACTACTCATACGTCGTGAAGCACGAATAGCGGGGATCTACTGCGATGATATGCTGGACATTAATCCGATCTTCTGCTGACAGATTCTGAGTATCTTTTAAGAGGCTTTTATCAGTTGCCAACTTCCGTTTTTGGACAATCAGCTCGCCGAATTTTTTCGTCTCTTCAAGCGCGGAGACCTGATCCTCGAGATAAAGAGTCGTCTGTACCGCATTTTTTGTTACGCCGCTTGGTGGCTCAATGATGAGAAATCGAGCTTTCACATGTTCAGTATCATAGGGAAGGAATGATTTATTAACCGGTTGCTTTTGCCCCGACCACGTCGGTAAATATCCATATTTCTTTTCTCCGTATATTTTATAAAGTGTCGACCAGCTCGTATTGATAAAAAATGGGTTCGTTAACGCGCAAATGCTGAATTTTTCCTTGATTGCGGCAGCATAGGTATAATCAATAAGCTGCTTTTGATGCGTGTAGAGAATCGGCTGATACGCGAAAATTCTGGTACTCAAGAAGTTGTCACTAATAAATAACCGCGTATTAGAAACCATAATCAGGAGCAGAAAACCGATGGCGAACAGGTATTTTTTATCCTGATAAAGCTGGTAGAGAGCAAGGGCTATCAGAAGTGAGACTCCTCCCTGAATTGAACTGTGAATACTCGAGCCGGTGATCACTCCTGACTTAAATGCAAAAAGCGGGAGAGTAGAGAGTACCCACAAAAGGAGAAAATGTACGTGCGCTTTCTGCTTCACTGTTTTATACCCATATACCACTGCTCCAATGAATAACAGTAACGCGAGAAAATTGTTAAAGGAAAACGTTGAGTAGTAGAGAGACTGTGCCAGACTCTGCCAGAACTGACTCACCTGATCAATGATTTTTGAAGGGGTACTTTGTTCCGTGAAATACTGCAGCAAAGAATGAGTGGTGATAAACCTGAATTTCAGTTCTGCCACGAGAAACGGGGAAAGGAGTCCGGTCAATATCGCTCCGCTGATGATGTAGTATTTTTTCTTCAGACGCGGCGGGAATATAAAATAGAAAAGAATGAGATAAATAAAGTAAAAAGCCATATGAATCGCGCCCGCCAAGCCAACCGCGCTTAGTACCAATCCCCAGGGATTTTTCTTGAAGGCGTAGAGCGCCACTCCGAAGAAAAAGAGGAGAGCCGGCACCGGCATAATACCGGTGTTTGAGATATACCGTGCGTAGTTTACCTGCTCAAACGACACCGCCCACAAAAAACCCGCGATTAATCCAACCCATTTGTTAAACAGTATCTTTCCGGCAAGATACAGTAACGGTATGCCAAGAAGGTTGACCAGGATTAATGTGAAAGCTGCGGCGTTGGGGTTAAACTGCGTTAAGAAATATCCGGGAAGAAGGAGGTAGTAGAGGAGCGGTCCATTGAAAACACCGGGAATATCAGTCTCGGGGCCCACGAGCTTCAGTTCTCCGTTATGAACCATGTCGTAAATACGCTGCGCGTCGCGGGCTTGGTCATAGCTGAAAAATATATTATCGGTAAGGTTGTAAAAGCGGAGAAATAATCCGATAAGTATAATACCAAGTAAAATGAGAGCATCTTGCTTCCCCACCTTTACCATAGGGTAAGTATACTCACTTTATGAGAGAAAACAAGAAGCGTCTAAAGTCAATAAATCAATAAATGGTTCTATGGTTACATGGCTCAATGGTTTTATCAACTCTAGCCATTGAACAATTGAACCTTTATGGTGTAAATACGTACCATTCAGCCTTCCATTACAACGAAACAACTATCGAGTCGGCTACTTTCTCGATTGAGATAGAGAGATTTTGGCCATCATAATCAAATAACATCTTGACCGCATACGGATGAGGATTTTTCACATATAAGTTTTGTACCGCGTTTGCCGACTCCTGACCGGGAGCGCTATAAATAGAAGTACCATACTTTCTCGGGACTTCTGGAATAACGGCAAAGTCATGGTTCACGGGAGCTTTTACGTCAAGCCCAGCCTCTTGGGCAACCATATTAATCATAGAAGCGAGGTGACATACCCCATCGCCAAAGAGATACCCATCAGACTTAAATCCTTCCTGCGCGTTAAAATGGGCATTTGTGGAAACGACACGGATATTATTATATTCATTAGACACATCATCATGGAAAGCAAACACTTCTTCTTCGTGAAGGATTATCTCATAACGGAACGGTTGCGTTACTCTATCCCAGTCAATATCGTTTACCGCTTGTATCTCACCTTTCGTATAGGCTAAGGTAAGCAGGATATTATCGCGGAAGACCCTGTTGACAAATAAATCGCCATGGCGATTTTCCAGCGAAAAACTACGGCTTGCCAGTTTGTCATGAGCCGGCCTAGGGAAGTTGAATGCGGGAGCCCATAGCATAAGCATTCCAACAAGAAATATACTGAAAAGAGCATGAATTCTTAGAGTATGAGTCGATCTTTTCATATACCTATAGTATAGCATACTATAGGCTTTGTTTCAAGCCATCAGGAACCATGAACTTGGCCTTTACAACGGCTAAAATATCAATTATTCTCAGTATATGAGGAGCGCCAAACACCGTAAAAATAGCCGTAGAAATAGAAACAAATGGCAGGGCCACTATCTTACCGGAGTAGCATTCGCAGTAGTGCTTATGGTGTTGTATACATTTTTATATTCACACCCCGGGTGTGCAAACTCGTTTTCCTGTATAAAAGATCTGTCAGGAAAGTATAATCAAGCTAATCAAGGAGTTTTTATGGGAAAAACAGTCGCTGCTCCTCCTGCCTCAACACATCAACCACAACGCTCTCAAACGCTTGGAGAGAGTACGTTTACGGATAAATACATATTTGTTGATTTGACTCGCCAGCGGCTGGAAGCGTATGAAGGAACTGATCTTGTTTATGACTTTCCCGTCTCAACCGGCAAATGGGGCGCTACTCCCACCGGAGAGTTCAGGATATGGATAAAACTGCGGTATACCCGGATGACGGGTGGCAACGCATCCCTGGGAACCTATTATAATCTTCCAAATGTACCACACACCATGTACTTTTATAACGACGAAGTTCCTCAAACACGGGGATTTGGTATTCATGGCGCCTACTGGCACAACAACTTCGGCCATCCCATGAGTCATGGGTGTATCAATGTGGCGCTTGATGATGTAGCAAAGCTCTATGACTGGGCAAACCCTCCTTCAGCAACCTATACAACCTACGCATCAAATGAAAACCCGGGCACTCCGATCATCATTTATGGCGATACACCGGTAGAATGATAATAGGTTAGTGGTTATGAGTTTGGTGTTCAGAGTATCTAAATAGTTCAATGGCTCAATGGTTTCATGGCTTTTAAACAATGGTAACCATGGAGCAATGGAGCCATTCAACCATAGAATCATTGAGTCATTGAGCAATTGAACTATTCCTACTCGCCGAACGCAAAAACATATCGATTAATACCCCCGTTTTTTATCTACCAGTGTCGGCATTTTCTTTTTCTGAAGGAAAGCCTCAAGGTTTTTACAGAAGATGTCAATAACTCTATCGAAGTAATATGGCGTCAAACCGGCCGTATGGGGTGTAATAATGACGTTCGGCAATTTCCACAGCGGGTTGGAGGAAGGAAGCGGTTCGGTTTCAAAAACATCAAGACCCGCGCCGGCTATGATACCACTTTTTAACGCATCGATCATATCGTTTTCTACCACCGCATCACCACGACCGATATTGACGAAGTATGCTGATGATTTCATTATCTTGAATTTTTTAGCTGTGAAAAGATATTTTGTTTCACTGGTGGAAGGAAGGCAGTTCACAACATAATCGGATGTCTTCAGTACCGTATCTAATTGAGTGAGTGTATACAGAACGTCAACATTTTCCACTTTTTTCCGGTGATCTCTTACTACTGCCAATACCTTCATCTCAAATGCTTTCGCCAGGTGAGCCACCCGCTCTCCAATGCGTCCTGAACCGATAATGCCCACTGTTTTTTTATAGAGCTCTGAAACGGGGAGTGATGGAGCATTCGTCATCCACTCAGCCTTTTCAATCTGCGTGTGATGAAATGTGTGAAGCTGTCGTGAGAACATGAGTATATAACCGAATACCTGTTCAGCTATAGGGATAGGATGCACACCTGAAGCATTCGTAAGGAGAACGTTTGAATCAAATAACTCTTTTGGTAATGCGTTTACCCCCGCAGAAGTCACCTGTACCCATTGTAAGTTTTTGAAACTATCAAGCCATTCTCTCTGGAATCCTGAAGAGATGATAATGTCTGTATTACTCTGCCTAACTATATCTTTCTGTGTACTATCCGCGACAACGATGTTTGCTTTCGGAACCACTTTTTTAATTTTCTTAAGATGCTGCGGGGTAAGCTGCATCATATTATGAAGCGTGTGTGAGCTTCGAATAATGAGAATTTTCATAAAGATACTATAGCAAAAAATTAGGGGAGGACCAGTCCAGATGAAGTCTGATTTGGTCTTCCGCCACTCCTCCGTTCCCGAAATGCGTACTCAACAAAACAGCGTACAAGATCTCTCTTTGTAAAGTCAGGAAAAAGCTTTCTGACTCCAACGTATTGTGCGTCTTCGACCCGCCACCCGAGTCCTGATAGATGAGTCACTCCTCCATCACGATCCATACCGGTACGGATCACCATATCAAATTTTCCCACACCCTTTGGGTCAATCGTAGACCTCCATAATTTTTCAAATTCAATGGTATTGAGACCCATCGGCGAAAACGCGAATGGTTTTTTACCATATCCATGCAATAACCCTTGCGCAAACGCTTGATGATAGAGCAGTCGTACTGCTTGTAGTGTCTCAACCTCACCTTTATAATTAAAACCGAGTACGAGTTCTTGTCCGGTATTACGAGCGGTTGCGCGCTCGAGATCCTCAAAGGCTTCAATAATATCGGGCGCTAATCCATCGGGTGAACCCAACCAGGTAAAACGGCCATTGGCGGCATGGAGTTCAGGGAGCATCGTTCGCGCATACGCTTTCGCTATGCCATTGATGCCAGCTACTTCTGTCTCTTCCCGTTTTACTCTATTGTCAGGAGACAACACCCATAAGAATGGTTTACGAATGAATGGAAGTGAGCGAAAATTTTGTAAATGTTCATGTACCCGTTCTGCACCAGCCATATGCCCCTCAGTTACCGATAAATCCCTCTGAGATGCCCACCGACCGTTTCCATCAACAATGACTGCGACTGAGAAGGGTTTTTGATGAGGCTGAAGATTTTCATTAAGATACATCAGTGGATCGGGGGATGCCATCGCGTTAAGAAAAAATAGTTCCTTATCATTGATCTTTGTTTCAACTCTTCGTGTTACCGCCTCTGCCATGGGTTTTTATTATAACAAACCTTCCTTATTTTGTTACAATACTCATTATGAAAATCGGATTTATCGGACTCGGGCTCATGGGAAAGCCCATGGCGAAAAATATTCATAAAGCAGGATTTGATCTCCATGTCTTTAACCGCAGTAAAAAGAAAACAGATGAGTTTAAAAAACTTGGCGCGAAAGTACACAATGAGATAAAAGACTTAGCAAAAGAGGTAGATGTAATTGTCACCATGGTCACCGGACCGAAGGATGTGAAAGAAGTTTTGTTTGGAAAAAATGGGATAGTAAGTACCGGGAAAAGAGCGCTTACCATCATAGACATGAGTACTATTGGTCAAACGGCGGCAATCGAGATTGCGCAGAAACTGAAAAAGTACGGGATTCATTTCGTTGACGCGCCGGTTACGGGAAGCGTCCCCCGGGCAGTAACGGGAGAACTGACTGTTTTTATCGGCGGCGCGAGAGAAGTCGTTGAAAGAATAAAACCAGTGTTATCAGCAATGGGAAAAACACTCCACCACATCGGTGAAAACGGGGCAGGCCAGGCAGTCAAGCTCGTCAACAATCATCTGGTTGCGGCTACCATCTCTGCTCTTGCCGAAGGGATGCTGCTGGGGGATATATTGAAAATCAAGCGGGAGAAGCTTGCCGCTGCGCTCGGTGATACGCCGGCATTTTCACCATTTATGAAGCTTAAACTCCCGAATTTCGTGAAAAATAATTTCCCGACGTTATTTTCTATCGCAAATATGCGCAAAGATCTCAGTCTTGCCAAAAAAGAAGTACAAAAAGTAAAAAAGAATCTACCGGTATTGTCTCTCATTGAAAAGTTTTTTAAAAGTGGTGTGAAAAAAAATCTCACCCACGAAGACATCTCTGCAGTTATTAAAGTGATGAAGAAATGATGTTTAACCACGCCATTCTGGGGATGCCGCCTCCGCCAACTGGCGGATCGAGATGACAATCGATGAATGAGGAACGGTGAACTATTAATTCACTGTCCTTGCGATCAATCTCCCTTCAATCGGTTTCGTTTCGAGGTAGTCATGTATGATCCGCAGATTTTTGACATTTGCCTTGTAGAAAAAATCAGTAAGATCACCGACAAAGGGAATCGACCCTATGAGAAGATCAAAAAACAGGTTGACGATCATAGTACCGATTTTATCTGAAGGAAGATCCAATTCGGTACCGATATAAATAATATAGAGACCGAGTATAAACGGTATAATATCTCCCAATCCGGGGATTATGCCCAAAAGCGGATCGAGTCCAAACCGGACTCCAAAGAGACGATAGCGCAGATCGAGTAAATTCACGAGCGCTGTCGCAATTTTGAGGTGGGACACCATACCGGGAATAGTAAACGGAGAATACAAAAACTATTGAATTACTCAGTAAGAAAAAGGGAAGAAGATGAGTTTAAGCTGCGACTTTCTTCTCAAGATCGGTTAACATACGTAACTGGTCGATTACCACATTTGGGTTATGGAGATATTCTCGCGGAATAGCGTTTACCCATCCTTCCAATTCATCAATTACTTTTATTTTTCCTTTTAGTCTTAACATCAGGTATTTTTCAATCACCGTACGGTGGAGAATCTCTGGAACCACTACAACACGCATTGCGGCTATGGGAACTCCCGGTGCTTCAGGCACCTCGTCTTCGTTACTCAATACCTCAAAATCTACATATGGAACAACAAAATCGCCCATTTCATCAACCTGAGCTGCTCTGATCTCTACCGGCCTGATCTCGTCCCATTGAGCATCATGAAGTATTCTATTCATATCTACTACGTTTCCTTCGGCAGGATTATTAATCCATGCTACCATGATAGATCTATTATCTATAGGTGTGCCATTGGAACGAGGATATCTATATGGAAACGTTTGTCCGCTTACACCAAACTTTTTTATTTGTTGAATCTCTTTACGAACGGTGGTTGGAAAAGCTACCAATGCTATTCCTTTTTCTCTCGCCAACGATGTTGGAGCGATAACTGATTCTGGCATAGGAGTAGTATACCAGTTGATAGGTTTTATTTCGATGACTTTCTCACCAATTTAGTTACAATCACAATTTCCCTCACCTCACCATCCTCACTCATAATCTGATTGAGGCCAGTTGATTCCTGGTACTTCTGTACATATTGAGAAAGGGCTTCCTGGGCGTCTTTAATCTCTTCCCGAAGCTGTTTTACTTTGTCATTCACTATTGCCACTGCCGGCGTTTTGAGAATTTTATGTTTTATCTCATTTTTCTTTTTCATTTCTGCTTTCACTACCGCATCCTGCTGTGCATACGTTGCGTCGTTTTGAAATGCAGCTTCTAACATCTCTTTTTGGGTTTTCATCTGTCCACGAATTTTTTCGATGTCGGAGAGATACCGATGAATCATACCCTCAAGATTCAGGCGTGCTGCCACCGCGTTATCTGAAGGAACATCAACTGTTGGAACAGGCTGCAGCGCAACCTCCTCGTGTACGATTTCGGCGCCCTCAACAGGGTTTGAGCTGTGGTTTTGATTATCCATAGACCATTCACTATAACGAAAGAACGGTGATGAAATCAAGGGGAAAATACTATAATCATGAAACATGAAACATGAAACAAAAGAGCAAGAGAGCAATAAAACATGAAGCATGTAACATGAAACATGGCACACATTGTTCTTTTGTTCTCTTGTTCTATTGCTTCATGTTGCGTGTTTCATGCTTCATGTTTCATGTTTCAGGTTTCATGTTTCATGATAAAATAATTCTGCAATCTACAACCGTTACACCCTCAGATGAAGCAAAAAGGGGATTGAGATCTATTTCTTTTATTATCATAAACTCCTCCATGAGCAGTCCAATTTGCATAACGATATCATACAGGTAAGTTATATCAACCGGTCGGGAACCGCGGAATCCGGCAAAGAGCTTATAGAGTTTCGTCTCCCTGATCATCATCATAAACTCTTCCTGAGAAAAGGGAAATACCCGGTAAGAAACGTCTTTGAGAAGTTCAGCATAGATGCCACCGAGTCCAGCGACTATGACAACCCCAAAATTCGGGTCGCGCTTCGCTCCCAGGAAAACTTCAAACCCCTTTGCCATCTTCTGTACATACACTCCATCGGATTGACCAGAGCTCATCATTTTTTCATACGCTTTCAACAGCTCATCTTCAGTCTGAATACTGGTGATGACACCTGACACTTCAGTCTTATGGGTAACGTCAGATACGATTTTGAGTACCAACGGGAAGCCAAGCTGGTGAGCGGTCGTTTTTAATTCTTCCACCGTACGGGCAGAGTGAAGATCAAGAATCGGAATACCACTTTTTTTCATCACATTCATCGAATCTCCAAGATGTAAAAACGCCTTCTCTTTATTCCCCTCAAGTATTTTTTTAACATCATCACTCACTTCCCACGTCTCACTTCTCACTTCAAACTTAGTGTGATTAACATACTCCTGCTGCCAGAGTATCTGGTGAAGACAAAAGGGAAGATTGTCAAACGTGGTAAAACTCGCAATTCTCTTTTGTTCAAAGAGTGCTCGTGAAGACATTACTGACTTTTCTCCTATAAAAATGGGGTATATCGGTAGGTGGGAATCTTCCTGCACCCGTCCTATCTCAACCGCAATTTTTTCAACTTCGGTGTTTGCCTGCGGAGTGAGAAGTACGCAGAGCGCGCCAATATCCTGATCATCTTTGAGCACTTCAAGCGCGTGGGTATAATCGAATACCGTCGCGTCACCCAGTAAATCTATCGGATTGTGGAGTGTCATTTTTTTCGTGCTTCCTGCCTCCACTATCTGCTGCTGCAGCGATTCTGGTATGGGTTGTAATACAAGTTCATTTTGCACCATTTCATCGGCAGCAAGCACCCCGACTCCTCCAGCGTTTGATAGAACAACAACTGAGGAAGCTTTTGGGACCCTGTTGAAGCTATAGAGCTTGAGTAACTCGGTAAACTCATTAAACCGGTGCGCGCGTATTAGCCCATGCTGTTTAAATACTGCGCTGTATACCTGATCATCTCCAACCAGTCCGCCGGTATGGGATAGCGCCGCTTTGGAACCTTCCGCGGTTGAACCGGATTTGAGTACGACAACCGGCTTTTTTTGAATAATTTCTTTTAAGGTATTGGTAAATTTTTTACCATCTTTTATATCTTCCAGATACATCCCAATAACCGCGGTATTTTGATCATTCGCTAAAAACCGCAAAATGTCTGATTCGTCAATAATGCTTTTGTTCCCGATACTGACAAAATAAGAGAATCCTAAGTTTGTATGCGCCGCAAAATAATCAACCATAACGCTTCCCAGTGCTCCCGATTGTGAAACAAATCCGATATTGCCTTTCGGTGAGATGTGTTTTAAAAAAGTAGTGTTTACGCCCAGATGACTGTTGATAAATCCGATGCAGTTTGGCCCGAGTAGATTAAGATTGTAATCTTGACATTTCTCAACTAACAGGTTTTCATTCTCCTGTCCTTCCGCGCCAATTTCTTTAAATCCTGCGGCAAAGAGAACAACATTCCTTATTCCCGCGTCGTGAAGTTCTTCAAGATAGGCAAGCGCAGGCGCTGCCGGTATAGCAAGCACCACAAGATCAATGGGTTTTTGAATCTCTCCGATATGTTTGTATACTTTATGCCCGAGAATATCAGCCGCGGCGTCTTTGTTAATAAAGTAGACATCTTCCTCATATCCCTGATCAAGGAGATTCTTTGCGACCAGATACCCTACTTTTTTCTGGTCATACGAAACCCCGACAATTGCAATAGAAGAAGGGTTGAAAAGCTTTGTAAGAGACATACCCTCAGTATAGCATCTATCGTAAATCGCTATTTATTTTTTTCGGAGTTTATAGACGGAGGCTGTATGAAAAACACGAGCTTGGAGCGGGTTAAATGGAGTTTCAGCATCTAAACTTTGGTGTTCTACCATTCGTGTAATTTCTATAGCATCAGCAATTCTCATCGGCTCCATAAAATTATTATAAAACAATCCCTCTCTATCCGGAATCTTTCCTTTCATCCACTCAATCTGCCGCACGTCAGGATCTTGGGGAACAAGGCTGCATATAACTCGTTCTGCATCCCATCCTAACTCATCAAATACTGTTAAAGGTTCATCTTGTTCCTCTGTTCGATCATCAAGCCTTAAGTAAACTATAACAGAAGGAGTAGCAATTTGATGAAGTGCTTTTAATGCGTCTGATTGCAACCCAAGTCCTACTTCATCATAATGGGTTGCGCCGGCATCTGAACGCCGTGGTTCTTGGGGTAAATCAATGAGCACCCTTCCATTAAAGGTCTCCCCGCTCTCTGCCCAATCGTTTAGTATGTCTATCGCATCACCGTGTAAAGTAGTGATCGGTACATTTCTAAAACGCCAATCTCTCGTTAAATTAAAGTGAACACTATCGAGTTTCCACTGCTTTATGTCTACGGCAAATATCTCTTTTACTTTCCCGGTACTTATCACATCGCGTGCATCACCTACTCCTACGACAAGTAATGAACGATCTCGAAAAACTCCTCTTTTTCGTTCCCGGGATAATACTTCACGGAAGACCAGGGAACTGGGAAGATAGGCAGGATGATCTTTGGTTTGTCGAAATTCCCTACCAAGTCCCAAGAATGCCTGAGCACGGGTAGTTAATTGCCCCCAGTGTCCTGGAACATCTCTATAAGGAATAACTTCATATTTTTGCCTTACTACATCAGGAAGTGGCATATAAAAGTCTCAATTATACAATACTATTCTTCAGAAAGAGAGAAATCAGTAGTTATGTTGGGAAAAGGCTTCCTGCAAACAGCCACCCAGTAGAGGGGTTTTTGTCGTGTTACGCTCGTAAGCGGCTGAGGAATATATGCCTCATTGTACCAGTTAATAGTGTCGCTCATAATATCTCCTGGAATCACCGTTCCTTTCCCCCCCTCTAAACGCTCTGAAATAAATTGCCCGTACCATTGGGTGTCAGGAAATAGTTCCCGAAGAACCCGATGCAACATTGAGCGATCTATAGCCGTGCCCATAGCTTTAATCGATCCTTGCTGAAATCCTGCTCCATCTTTTAACATATTGCGATACGGATTACTTTTAATGGTAAAAATTAATACTCCTCCCGGACGAAGCGCTTCGTATATCCCACGAAAAACAGATCCTATCTCCCTTTGAGTTCCCTGAAATCCTGCACCAAATACCTCTATCATTGTTGCCGAGTCAAATTCCTCAGGACCAAATCCCATCCGTCTTGCATCCATCTGTACTAAGTTTACGCCACCTCCTTCTATGAGTGCTGCTACGTCGGGTCTTCGTTGTGCTTCCTGAAGTTTATCTCCATTTATGTCGAAAGACACAACATAATCGGCTATTCTTGCAAGACGTGGTAATGCAAAACCATTATATGTACCTGCATCAAGATGACCATATGAAGATCCGATGACCTTTGCTGCAAAATCGTACACAGCGGTTAGTCTCCCGAGAGTAAAACCCATCTTTCTGTAATCAGATTCTGGTACATACGGAACTGGCGGCTCAGGTGGAGATAAAAGCCTTCCTCTTCGAACTGGATTCTCAATTGCCATAAAAAAAATCCCTCCGTGCGGAGGGTAATAAATAAAAAGTCTCTTATTCCTTACCCTCCTTTATGAAAAAAATAGAGGATGAAATAATTAATGCAAAGTTTGCTTATCATGAGATGATTATTTCACCCTATAAAGTATTTTGCAAGCGTATTTTTATTTACCAGATAGGAAAAGCTGAGTAATTTGTTGAAATTTTTTGAATCCATAAACAATAACCCATTCAAGCTATCAGAAAATATTACGGGTGGTGAAATACAAGAAACATAATCTAATAACCGTTCAGTGCACGTCAAAGATATTCTTCGAGTGATCCGCCATCCGCCGACTGGCGGAGGCGGATGGCGGAGGCGGAGAATCGAGAAGTTCTCGACCTAACTGAGTTCAAGTTCGAAGTGCCCCACTAGGATGCGATATCATAGGGGCCATGA
>CAZHGF010000020.1:0-1682 GCA_964531945.1 uncultured Gammaproteobacteria bacterium
TTAGAAGTTTTCACTCAACAGTTACAATCTGTTCGGATTCAACCTTGAATTCAGGATAGAGGGATCATGTTCTCATCCGCTATAATTAACTCCATATGGATATCCAAAACAAACTGGAAGAACTTGATAAGAGAGTAGCAATAATAGAGCGGAGAAATAAGCGCGTTGAGCTTAATAAAGAATGGGAAATGAGTATTGCCCGAAAAATCAGTATCGCGGTATTAACCTATCTTGTTATGGTTACTTTCTTTCAGATAATAAAAATTTCTGATCCGTGGATTAATGCGATAGTTCCAACACTTGGATTTCTTCTTTCTACCCTCTCTCTGGGAGTTATCAAAAACACATGGATGAATAAGAAGCATTAAGATATATTTTTATATACTTATTTCCCGCATATTTTACGCATTTTCTCCGCAATTTTGTCGCTTTTTTCCCGAATATATCCGGAGGATTTCCCGATTTTACCAATCTACCAACCCAAAATAGAGTAATTTAAAAGAAGTTCTCCATGAAGTTTTTGTTCCGCCTGACTTCCATCGCAAAGGTGCCAATAAAAAGAAGCAGGGGAATGGCGAGGAGCACACCTAAAACGCCCCCGATTTTGCCGCCGATAATAAGAGCAATAAGCGTGATAATCGGATCGAGCCCGACTGCCCTTCGCATGATCCAGGGGACAATGAGGTTGTTTTCAAGCTGTTGCACAATCACATAAAGAGCAATCGTCGTAAGTCCCAAAAAGTAAGAACTTGATACGGCAATAATAAAAGCGGGGACGGCTGAGATCACGGGACCAATATTGGGAACCACTTCAAGAAGTCCGGCAAGTACCGCCAAAGCCAGTGCATATTTTACCCCAATCAGATTAAGGCCAATAAAAGTAAGCGCTCCTACCACCACCATAAGGGTAATCTGACCCCAGAACCATGCGCTCATCCGTGCTTCTGCTCGATTAAAAACACTAATAATCTCGCTTGTTTTTTTCTCATCAAATAACCGGGTTATAAATTTGCGGATAATATTTTCCTCAAGAATAAAGTAGAATCCAAAAAAGAGTGTCGTAACAACAAAAAATACATTTGAAAAAATGTTACCGAGTATCTCAAACGCATGACCGGTAACATTCGGAATATACTGCGTTAATGATTCCAGCTGAAACCAGTTGGATAAATCAGGGTTGATACTTCTTAAAATATAGGGAAAATTCCGGAAAAGAGCCGTTCCCTCAACGATAATAGGAGGGACAATGATGGAGAAGAGGTATACAAAAAAGAATATAAAGAGAAGGTAAACAATGATTGCCGCTATTTTACGGGGAACCTTTTTCTGCTCCAGTGCCCGTACCGCAGGCTTTAAAGCGCTCATGAGAATAAATGCGATAAGAAGGGAAAACAGAAGCTCCTGCATGAGCCATAGAAAATAGAGTCCGAGGATAAAAAATACTGCGAAGACTATAGTCCGTGGAGCAATCTCTATTGTACGCATAGTGTATATAATTAATAATATACCATAATATGAGGAAAAATACATTCTTGGCGGGTGTCACGAGTGGAGGGATCCCAACGGCGCGCATTCCGCCTTCTGGCGGAGAGCACCGGTGGGAGGATTAACGAGGGACAGGACGCGCCAATATAACATACGATGAAATTATTCCTCTGTTTACTTCGTTTGACTTTCCAACC
>CAZHGF010000020.1:1692-4626 GCA_964531945.1 uncultured Gammaproteobacteria bacterium
TCTTAATAACTATCTTCTTTATTGGTGAGTCAACCAATGACTAATTTTTATCAACCATTGACTTTCCCCCTCAAAAATAGAAGAATATAATTATGGATTCTCCTTCGCAACCACCATCAACAATTAATCCTCAAGTCCTCTTTGCGTGGAAATCACCGCTTCGCGCCTTTAAAAAACGAGGGAAAAATATACTGCGGTTTTACCTTGCCCTCGCTTTACTGCTTTCGCTTATTGTTTTCTTCTTTGGTGATAAAATCCTTCTCATTCCTATCTGGGCAGTGCTCTTTTTGTTCTACACACTTACCATAACACCTCCTCCTGAGGTGGAGAATAAGATTACAACATTTGGCATCGAAAGCGCAGGAGTAACGATGCGATGGGAAATGCTTTCCCACTTTTACTTCTCTAAACGATTTGACTTTACTGTTCTTACCATAGTAAGCCACGCTCCCTATTTTTTACACGCCTATCTTATTATCCCGAATGAAGAAATTAGAAGTATTGCGATGCGTCTTTTATCGGAACACCTGCTTTTCCAGGAAAAGCCACAGCGCACCATCACTGATAAAGTTATCGACTGGCTTTCACACCTCCTGCCAGACGATGAAGATGATACACCGTCTGTTAAGTCGAGTTATCCATCGTCATCTTTTTCCCAAACACCGGCGCAGCCATCTCCTTGACGCCAAAAGTACGCGCCCAGCGAATAACCCCCTCATCAGTACTCACCAGAAATCCATCAAGTTCTTTTGCAAGAATAATAAGCTCAAAATCAGCAACGCTATCCAAAAATCCAAAGCGCGTCGCCTGGCGATAGCGCATGCGAAATTTTTTGATGAGAGGCCCTACGTGCATCTCGAATGACTTTTTATCGAGAGACTCTTTCCCCATGGTGCTCTTTGCTGCCTGGACGATCTCTTCCTCAGCAACAGATTGACCACGGTAGCTGCGCGATCGAACATCATCAACAAGCTGTGCGGTCATAGCGCTCGGAAATAACACTCTGTGCATATCCGGAGACTTCACCGTGAGCACTGCAAGAAAATCTTTAATAAATGGCTGACCTTTGTCCTCAAAGAAGCTCAAAAACTCATCAACGATTTTTGGCGGTGCAAAAAACTCTGCTTTTGATGCAGCTTTCAACTCCTTCATGGCATGTGTCATAACAACCACAACTTCTTCTGTCTTTTTCCCGAGCCCTAAACCCGACTCCATGTTAAAAAACAGATTGGTATCCAATACAAAACGTTCCATATAGATATATGATACCATACCCAAGGCGTAAAGCGTTATGCGTTCATAGTTCCCCACTTCTCCGCCACCTGGCGGATTCGCGGGGCAGGCACTGTTCACCGTAACAATATTGTTCAATGGCTCTATTGTTCGAACCATTGAGCCATTCAACCATAGAACCATTACTCAATTGAACCTTTCATGCTCGATGAACGCTGAACGATGAACTCAAAACGCATTTCTGTTCAACTATTTTTTTGAAAAATCAGGAGAAAAACAAAGATTGAGGCTAAAAGTTAAGTTGGTCATTTTCCTGATATAGTTTGTTTGTTTATGACATCTTGCGGGACTACCCTTAGTGTTATACATTGAAATTTGCCACAATATGTAACGGTCGAGTAGTTGGAATTAGTTAAAATTGGTCGTAAGTTAGTTAGAATGAGCTAATTTCAACTAGTTTTAACTCATTGTAACTAGTTTTAACGAGACGAAGAATGAAGTGTATTTTTTGCGCACAACCAAATACCGATGTTATTGAAACAAGACTGTCAGACGATGGAGCAGTCATTCGAAGAAGAAGAGCATGTCCACATTGCAGTAAGCGATTTACAACCTATGAACGGGTAGAAGAGCTGCCACTTTTAGTGATCAAACGCGATAGCAGGAGAGAACGATTTGAGCGGGAAAAACTATTACGGGGAATTTTAAAAGCGGTAGGGAAAACAACAGTCTCTGCAGAACAAGCACAGCGCATCGTCAATGAGGTTGAGTCTGAGTTGAAACAGGGCGACTCAACTGAGGTTCAGAGTAACAGAATTGGAGACTTAGTCGCCAACAAACTGAAATCGCTTGATAAAATCGCGTACATTCGGTTTGCATCGGTATTTCGAAGATTCGTCGATGTTGAAGAGTTTGGTAAAGAGTTACAAAAGTTGTTATAAGTTTTGATGCTTTCTTTATTACCGATTTATTACAATATCGTGCCTATTCGCATCATACAATAGTTATAATTTAACCTAAATTTTATGAAACTTACCGGAGTATCAGAAAAGGTCTTTCTCGACCGCTATTCATTAAAAGATAAGGCAGGACGCCCTGTTGAGAAAACACCAGATGAAATGTGGAAACGGATTGCAAAAGCAGTTGCGAAAGTGGAGAAGAAAGAAGTCCAAAAAAAGTGGGAAAAGGAATTCTCTAAAGCAATGGAAGATTTTAAGTATATTCCCGGAGGAAGAATCTTAGCGGGCGCCGGAACCGGTTACTCCGTAACGTTTTATAACTGCTTCGTCATCCCTTCACCAAAAGATGCGCGGGGAGGAATCTTAGATACGTTAAAACAAATGGTTGAGATTATGGCTCATGGTGGTGGAGTAGGGATCAACCTTTCATCACTTCGACCAAAAGGTGCTCGGGTAAAAAAGGTTAATGGTTTTTCTTCTGGTCCCTGCAACTGGGCTGAGCTTTTTTCACTTGCGACAAAAGATATTATTCAACAGGGAGGTACCCGACGAGGAGCACTGATGCTTATGTTATGGGACTGGCACCCGGATATTGAAGAATTTATCACGGTAAAACAGGACTTGACACGTATCAATGGAGCAAATCTTTCACTTTGCGTCTCAGATAAGTTTATGGGAGCCGTAAAAAAAGATGAAGACTGGCCGCTCGTGTTTCCTGATAGTAACGATCCTGAGTACGATG
>CAZHGF010000020.1:4636-5825 GCA_964531945.1 uncultured Gammaproteobacteria bacterium
GGATTTGGAAGTATGGAAAGGATTAGGAAAAAAAAGTGATCGTCCACAAAATTGTAAAAGCACGCAAAATTTGGGACATGATTGCTGACGCGGCATGGCGATCAGCTGAGCCGGGTGTTGTCTATATGGAACGTTACAACAAGATGCATAATAACTATTACTGGAACCGCATCAACTGCGTAAACCCTTGCGGCGAAGAAGGATTACCACCATGGGGTGTCTGTAACTTAGGCTCTATTAATTTGTCATCTCTTGTTAAAGAATATCAGGTCGATAGAAAAGGAAAATTCGATTTTTCAGAACTAAAAAAAATTGTACGGACGGCAGTGCGGTTTCAAGATAACGTCGTTGATATGGATCCGTATATCTTTGAGGGGATTCGAAAAACACAACTTGAAGGAGAGCGAAGAATTGGCCTGGGCACCATGGGGCTCGGCGACGCTTTAATAAAACTTCATCTTCGCTACGGTTCAGAGGAAGCTCTTGAGTTTATTGAAAAAGTCTATAAACTGATCCGCGATGAGGCATACCGCACTTCAGTCGAGATTGCGAAAGATAAGGGAAGTTTTGGAAAGTTTGATAAGGAATTATTTCCAAAAAGTAAGTTTGTGCAGCAGCTTCCTGAAGATGTACAAAAAAGCATTAAAGAACACGGTATTCGAAACTCAGTGATTTTGATGCAGGCACCAACCGGTTCTACCTCACTGATGACAAATACCACTTCCGGTATTGAACCGGTGTATGAGTTTGAGTTTATTCGGCGCGACCGACTCGGTAAACATATTATCCGTCATCATCTCTATGAGCAGTGGCATCAAAAGCATGAAAAAAAACTCGAAACCAGTGCGGTAAAACGACCGGAATGGTTTGTCTCTGCCAACGATCTTACCCCTGAGGACCATGTTCGCGTTCAGGCAGTAATTCAAAAGTATGTGGACGCATCGATCTCAAAAACAGTAAATGCTCCCACCACTCATACGGTTGAGGATGTAAGGACACTCTACAATCTTGCGTATGAGTTAGGGTGTAAAGGAGTAACCTACTTTAGGGATGGGAGTCGCGCCGGTGTGCTTTCAAAAGTGGACGAGCGCACGCCCACTCCAGAAGGAGAAGCGACTCAACCGCGTCCCCTACGCGTTACTGGTGCAACCTACCGAATGAATACGCCGGTGGGTCATGCGTTCGTCAC
>CAZHGF010000020.1:5835-7866 GCA_964531945.1 uncultured Gammaproteobacteria bacterium
TAAGGGAATTGCCTACATGCGAGAAGGTTCCCGTGCTGGAGTCCTTGAACGAAAAGAGGAGAAGAAAGAGGAAAAATCACAAGCTCCTGCTTTTACGGTAAAACCGCGCCCGATGGTTGTTCAGGGATCAACGTATAAAATCAATACGCCGGTAGGAACTGCTTTTATCACAGTCAACACTAATGGTGAGAATGAACCTTTAGAGGTATTTATTAACGTAGGAAAAGCCGGCACCGATGTCTATGCAATGGCAACGGGTTTAGGAAGAGTTATTTCTGTTGCGCTACGCTTTTCGTCACATCTCTCTCCTCGGGAGCGGGTAAAAGAGATTATTGATCAGCTGCAGGGAATTGGTGGCGCACGCACTTTGGGCTTTGGAAAAGAACGAATCAGGAGTCTTCCTGACGCAGTCGCAAAGGTACTTTCTATGCATTTCAAGTTTAACGGCCATGCAGAAACTGAGGTGAAAGACGCAATGAAAAGTGAGCCCAAGCTCGTCAGTGAAGAAGTACAACCGTCACTCATACAAGCACAGGAATCACCGTCTACCGCAATGTTTGACTTATGCCCCAGTTGTGGAGAAGCAACTCTTGCTCATGAGGAAGGGTGTGCAAAATGCTACAGCTGTGGCTACGCAGCGTGTTAAAATAGGAGAAAGTAAAGGGTTCATTGAACAATATGGTTAAATGGTTGCATTGTCCCATGGTTACAATGGTTTAAAAGTCATGGAGCCATTCAACCATAGAACCATTTAACCATTACTATTCAGTAAACACTTAAACGCATAAGGTTTTTAATGTATAGGTAATCACGGTGAAAATCCGTGGCTGTGCCGCAACTGTCATCTTTTTGGTATACTCAGGGGTTTATCCTGAGCAGAGCCGAAGGATAAAGCCAGAAAACTATACATTGTTTTTTCCCGAGCAGGAATTATTTAAATCGGTCATTCCATGTTAATAATCCTCCTTGGGAAAGTAAGGAGGATTTTTTTATGAGTATTTATACAAAAACAGGGGATAAAGGAACAACATCATTATTTGGCGGAAAACGGGTATCAAAAACAGATCTGCAAATAGAAGCCTATGGAACAGTAGATGAATTGACGAGTTTTATAGGACTACTCATTACTAAGGTAAAAGCACGTGGGGAAAAGGAATTTTTGATCGAAACACAGAAGAGTTTGTACGAAATTATGGGAGTACTCGCGGGATCAGAACACCATATAGTAGACCTTGAACCAATGATTAAAAAAATTGAACAAGAAATAGATTTTTTAGAATCAAGGCTTTCTAAATTAAACCGGTTTATTTTGCCGGGAGGTACGGAAAACGCAGCACTCTCACATCTTGCGCGAGTTATCACACGAAGGGCAGAGCGGGCAGTGGTAAGTTTCTACAGCAACTCTCAAATTAATAAAAATCAGGAAAAATATAGGATTATTATTTTTCAGTATTTAAATCGCTTATCAGACTACTTTTTTATCTATGCCCGTAAGTTAAGTGAAGGTAAGGAGATCACTACTTAAAGAAAATATTATGAAAAAAGTCGCTTTTTATATCATCGCTTTAATGCTCATAATAACCGGAATATTGTATGCGAAACCTCTCTTGTTTTTACCTCCTCAAAACATTAATAGGACTAATCAGGAGATTACCGTATCACAAATTGTTTACTTTCCGAGTAAAGGGAAAAAGGAATCACTGAATATGAAAATGGCTTCGAAGAAAACCGCGCTTAATCTTCTACAATTGACAAACACCGTACAGACAACGGGTGAGAAAGAAAATGTTTTTATTACCGCTATTGGTGGAGTGGCGGCAGACCCGAATAAACGGGAGTACTGGTCACTCCATATTAATGGCAAACCCTCAGGAGTCGGTGCTGGAACTTATATATTGCGAAATGGAGACAAAATCGAATGGAAACTAGAAACTTATTGAAGACGGTGGGACCACTTATCGGGATTGTTATCCTTACCGTAGTGTACCGGCTATTGCCACATCCTCCGAACTTTACCCCAATGGCCGCGAT
>CAZHGF010000020.1:7876-12841 GCA_964531945.1 uncultured Gammaproteobacteria bacterium
CCCTGTTTTCGAGCGCGCATTTAAAAGGAGTTTGGCGGTTTATAATCCCAATCATAGTAATGTTTTTTTCAGATATCTTTTTAGGATTTCATTCAGCAATGCCTTATGTGTATGGAAGTTTCATCATGATTTCAGTACTTGGAACCATATTACAGAAAAATCAAACTATTCTTCGTATAGCAACTATCGCAACAATTTCATCGCTGTTATTTTTTGTTATCACCAATTACGGCGTATGGGCAACTACCATGATGTATTCAAAAGACGCTGCGGGACTACTAAACGCATATCTTATGGGAATTCCATTTTTTAAAAACACTCTCATGGGAGATTTGTTTTATACAATAACACTCTTTTATGGATATAAACACGGTGTGAAATTTATTAGGAATACTAAATTTCACTTTGAAAATTAAGTTTTGACTATGCCACTGAGTCGGAACGCTTGGGAAGGCGCTCGTGCAAACGAGTACTGTTGGGAATATGGTGGAAATCCGTAACTGTGCCGCAGCGGTGAGAATTAGATTGTAGGCGATTACTACCTATCTAATTCAAGTCCGAATACCAACCAGAACGATGTACCCCGCGCAGGGAATACTATGAGTGCTTGTGCCGAATCATATAAACAAACCGAGTCACTTTCAAAATTTGGTGTTACTTATGATGAGTGGAAACGACTCCAGCAATTAACGCCAGTAGAGCGTGAAGAAGAGCTTACCCAGCAAATCGCCTCCTATACAAAAGAAGTGCTTGACGATAGTCCCGTCTCAACTCCTTATAGTTACTGGTTCGGACATGATGGATGTCTTTATACGAATCCTTCGTTAAGAGAAATTTATAATATTGAGCGGCAGTTTAACCCTCAGGAACGGGGTGGAACGCCGCTTCAAGGATTCAGAAAGGTAACCGCTCGACTCGCTCATTATCCAAATCAGGTGACACTGTGGTATAGTCCGGCAGGTCATGCTTCGTTTGATAGCGATCCGCAAAATCCCTACTCAAAAATAGACTATCATGACGGACAGCTCTATTTTCAATACTATGACCAGTTTCAAAAAAAGGTTAACGCCGTTGCGATAAAAGTAACAAATGAGAAGAGTATCCGGCAATTTATGCCTGGTGTGTTTACGCTCGCCGACAGGAAACCGGATCAAAAAGACAGAATTCGCACTCTTATGACAAATCCTCATACCTTTATGAGTTCTGTTGATGATTTTTTTGCGCGTCCGTGGGAAAACGGAGAAATATATCGGGATAAACATAATGCACCACACTATTTATGTGATGTTTTTACCCGGTTAAAAGAAGTGTTGTCCGGCACTCAAAAAGCACATGTACATCTTGACCCGACAGTCCGCGCGGCGCTTCAAAACAATCAGATGTCTGAGCATACAATCCAACAAGTATATATAACCATCATCAGATCCTATATGAAAGAAAAGGGATATAATGAGATGTCTTTGAGCGGGTGCAGTGGCGGCTCGCGGGTTGAGCTTTCAACACTCGAACAAATACTTAAGATGCCGAAACTTGAGGTGAAAGATCTTGTTACCCTTTACTCATCAACGGTGAGAAAATTAACACAATCAAAAACTCCTGATTATAAAAATGACCCCGATTTGTGTTCTTGCGGTCAACCCTCTGAGGCTCATTTTCACTGTCCGGGAAAAAAAGGGGAATCATGCACGAATACTATTCTGGTCGGTTATGGGATTACCGAATGTTCTCAATGCGGCGCAACTGCGACATGTAAGTAAAACGCACTTTGCGCTAAGCGATAGGTGTTTATTATTGTTATAATAAACTCATGCAGCCACGGAACTATACCCCGATAGACGATCTGATAAAAAAGTATCAGTCGTCAGCAGGTGTAAAACCGACTCCGGAATCAGAACCACTGATTCCTAAACCCGCGGAGCCACTCTCCGTTGCTGAACCCGTACAGGAAGAGTCGGAAAGAGAGCAAGATGTTGCAAGCTACATTGAGGTTAAGAAAGACCACGTTGAGGTTCCGCCGGAGCTGAAAAAAATCGGGGTTGAGAACGATGAACCGGTAGATCTTACCATCAATCAGAATCTAAAACTCCCTCTCGCGGATGATAAAATCCTCCCCGGTCTCCACGCGCCATTTACTTCGTCACTTCGCTGGCTTGCAGAATTTTCACTATTCCTTCTCAAACACGTGCATCTTACGCTGAAGGTAATACATGGGAAAGTGAGGAGGATACGAATATAGATGATGGATGATAGATGATAGATCACAGATGTCAGAAAAAAACCGACATCTGGCATCAGACATCTTTCATCTGGGATCTACTTCGCTTTATTGATCTCCGTCACAAACCCCTCTTTCCCCATGGCGCCGGAGAACTGAGACACTACCTTACCATCTTTCACGATAAGAAAGGTGGGGATGGAAAACACTGAGTACTGGGCAGCTAAATCAGGGTTACTATCTACATCTATTTTGACAAACTTTACATCCTTCATCTCCTGGGAAAGAGCCTCAAGGATCGGACTCGTCATACGGCACGGCCCACACCAATCAGCATAGAAATCGACCACAACCAACCCTTTTTGACCGAGAACTTCGTTTTGAAAGGTGTCTTTCGCGACTACTTGCATAAGAACATATGAACTATAAACGAGCAGATCTAATACTAGTATAAAAATACACCTGAGTCAACCCTGAAAGAGGGAAGAAGCCCCAGCCTCATTCTAAGGCTCCAAATAAATACTTGCATATTTTGAGTTAATATGATATATTATAGGTTGTTATGGATAATTACTTTCTTCCTTTGCTTCTGGAGAAATTCATACAGTATTTGAAAAGCCAAGGAAAATCTCAGTTTACCATTATTGCCTATAAGAAGGATCTTGAGCAGTTTATAGGCTTTCTTACCAGCCGTGAAAAAAATGATGTCCGTGAGATAAAACGGGATGATATCGACGCTTTCATTAGTAAGCTTCTTGCTGAAGGCTACACCAAGAAATCAGCCTCACGCAAGCTTAACTCGATTCGTACTTTCTTTCGGTATCTCAAAAACGAAGGAGTTATAGAACAAAACCCCTCTCTCGACATCTCTCATCCGAAGTATACCCAAACTCCTCCCCGCATCTTAAGTAAACTTGAGTATCGAGCGCTCAGGGACCTTGGAAAGGAAGATCCTCGCACCTACGCACTGATTGAGATTCTCCTCCAGACAGGAATTAAAATAGGGGAGCTTGCAGAACTTCGTATTTCCGATATAAAAGACAGTGCTCTCCATATCCGCGCCTACGGCAAAAACAAGGAGCGTGATGTGCCGCTTAATAAGGCTGCAAAAAAGGCGCTTGACGACTATCTGAAAGCGAGAAACAATGGCACTTTGGATGACCATATTTTTATTACCCGCACCGGACATCCTCTCCTTATCAGAAATATCCGTCAGATTATCGACCGATGCTTTCAGGAAGTTGGTATCGAAAATGCCACCGTTAACGACCTTCGCAATACCTTTATTGCCCACCAGCTTTTAAATGGCGCCTCGCTTGAGTATATCGCAAAGATCGTCGGCCACAAGCGTCTCTCTTCAACCGAGCGTTTCCTCAACCTTGTTAAAGAAGAAACGGAAAGAAAAGAAAAACTCGGTCAATTATAATAACACAATGACGCTTACTATCTACACCGATGGGGGATCACTCAATAACCCTGGTGAAGCTGCTATCGCATATGTAATCTATGCCGGAGAAACCATTCTCACTCAGTTTTCCAAACGCATAGGAAAAGCTTCCAATAATGTCGCTGAGTATGCGGCTTTAATTGAAGCTCTTAATACCGTGAAAAATACATTAAAAGATCAGACGGTTAAGTCTGTTCAAGTATTTGCCGACTCCCTTCTTATGATCAATCAGCTCAATGGACTTTATAAAATAAAAGAAGCGCGTCTTCAAAAGCTACGCCTTCAGGTAAAACTATTGGAAAAAGAATTTAGTTTCCCCATAACCTATACCCACGTTCTTAGGGACAAAAATCAACGTACAGACTCGTTGGTGAAGAAAGCCCTCGATAAAGCGTGAAGGAAAGAGTTAAATGTGATTGTTTGAACTTTGCTATTTGGATTTGATCTGCCTCGCCGGGATGCGGGTTTGTCATTTGAGCTTTGTCATTCGTCATGAATACCGACACTTCCCGCTTTGTGCTATTCTTGTATTCTCACCGGCATGATGATATGGAGGAACTGGTCGTTCTTTTCAAGCCTAAACATAATTGGTGCGTCTGAGCGCAGGATGTTTATCTCCAGTGTTTTTCCATCAATGGTATTGAGAAGATCGAGGACAAACCGATAATTAAACGCTATTTTTTGATCTTCTCCTTTCAGCTGTATTTCCTGAAAAGCGCTGTTGTCTTCATTACTTTCCTTTTTCGGTCTTACATAGAGTCCGTCTTTTCGAAACTCACACACCACCACGTTTGAGTAGTCTCGAGCAAACACTGATATTAACTTGATGTTTCTCAAAAACTCTTCTCTCTCTACAATGACGGTTGTTTTGCTTTCTGCCGGGATTACCCGCTCATATGGCGGAAACTCTCCCTCTATTAATCGTGAATAGAACTCGCTATCACCAACCTTAAAAAACACCATTTTCTCATCAGGGAGATAGGAAAAAGACACCTCTTTCTCATCTTTAATGAAGCGGGTCAGCTCTCGTAAAAAATCGCCGGGGACGAGCATAGAGGGAATATCGATTGTCCTTTTTGTTTTAATAAGAGAGAGCCGAAACCCATCGGTTGCCACCAGAAGAAGATCTTCCTCTGAAACGACAAAGTTCACCCCGGTGAGCGCCGGTCTCGTTTCATCTGATGAAGCGGCGAAAAGAATAAGTGGCAGGTATTTTTTAAAAAATGAAACCTCAATTTTCTGCGCCTCCTCTTTGTTGCAAAAAAACGCGTTTGTTCTTTTATATATTCTCGCGAGGTTTTCC
>CAZHGF010000021.1:0-5744 GCA_964531945.1 uncultured Gammaproteobacteria bacterium
AGTTCCTTCAGAATAAAGTATCCATGACCATAAATTAGTTCCTGAAGAGCATTTGATACCTCACCAAGGTATGATCCCGCCCGTACTTTCTTGAGAGCCGTATCTAAAGCATCTTTTCCTGCCTGGAGGAACTTTTCAATGTTTCTATCGGTCTTTCCTATAAGGAGTGTCGTTGCCCAATCAGTATGAAATCCCTTAAAAAGCATACCCATATCAAGCGTTACTACATCACCTTTCTGTATTACCCGTCTCGATGGGGGAGTATGAACAACTTGTTCGTTGATAGGAAAGCAAATACTCCAGTGATAGCCTTTTACCTGTTTAAAAGATGGAGATCCACCTTCTGCTATTATTAATCGCTCTGCTTCTTTATCGATTTCTTCTGTAGTCACTCCTTCACAAATTTTGGGTAAAAGTTTTGTGACTACTCTTTTTAAGCGTTGCCCTCCTTCGCGCATTATTTCTATCTCTTTTTCAGTCTTTAAATGAATCATGGGTGTATCATGAATAGTAAATGACTCTATACACCTCTTCAAGTTTATCTTCGAGATCTTCTTTTGAAAAGTTATTTTTTACCAAGAAATCCGCAAAAGCTATCGTGGGACCCATATTGGTGCCAAAAAGTTCATTAATGTCTCGTTCTTCTCCAAAGAGTTTGGAGCGGTATTTCCTTTTTGCGATACGACGATATCGAATGGCTTTATCAGCATGCAGTGCGACTACATATACTTTCACCTTAGGAAATTCGTGTTGTAGAAATTGGTATTCTTCCCATGAGCGCATACCGTCGATGATAACAATCAAGTTTTTTTCGAGAGCTTCCTTGATTTTTTCTTTATTGAGCTTTGCAAACGCATCAATTCCATGAGTTTGGCGCAGGTCTTCTCTAATTTTTTTGTGGATTTCTTCTGTTTGTGGCAGGTGATGCTTATCTATAAAGTCATTGACTATATCTCCAAAAGTAACAACAGGTAATCCTTTTTTCTTAAAATATTGCGCAGCTTCGGTCTTACCGGAACCGGGTAACCCGACAATCGCAATGATCGCTTTTTGCTTTTGTTCCCAAACCTTAACCTGGTTTTTGATGAGCTGTTTCCCAATGCTTTTAAGTATTGCCTTGTTTACATCACGGATACTTTGGGTTCCATCAATAACAACTAATTTATTCTGCTCCTGATAATAATCAAGTACCGGCTTTGTGAATTTATTAAACAATTCTATTCTTTTTTTAAGAGCCGGCAGAGTCTCATCAGCCCGAGATTTATCGTTTCGATACACAATCCTCCATAAGGCTTCTTTATCAGGTATCTCAAGATAAATTACTTTATCTACATTGTTTCTAAATTCTTTTGCTTGACGTACCGTTCTGGGAAACCCGTCGATAATATACCCATGACGATATTCTGGTCTCGATATATACTTGTTTACTATTTCTATAGTTTTATCATCAGGAATGAGAATACCCACATTCATCGTTAATTTAACATATCGTCCCAGTTCGGTTTTTTCTTTCGCTATCTCCCGGAATATATGACCAGTTGATAAATAGGGAATCTTGAGCTGTTTAGATAAGAGATTCCCCTGGGTTGACTTTCCTGATCCCTGTATACCGATAAGTACTATTTTCATAATTTCATGTAACACACAACATAAAACATGAAACATTCTGAAAATTCTCTGTTATATGTTTCATGCTACATGTGACATGAATCAGTCAAGCTTTTTCTGTTCCTTATGTGGTGTATGCTTTTTGCACTTATTACAATACTTTTTCAACTTTAAAGTACCTGTTGTATTGAGCTTGTTTTTTTCAATAACATAGTTCAGCTTACTACATACTTCACAGCTTAAACCAACCTGGAATCGTGCTGTTTTTTTTGCCATATACAGTAAAAAAATAATAACCTTAAATTCTAAATTCGAAGCTCCAAGGAAAAATCACAAATACTAAACTCTAAACAGTTTGGAGCTTATGATTTAGAATTTAGGATTTTTTCTGGAACTTACGATTTAGATTTTGGTGCTTATTTTGAGCTTTTAATTTATAATATTTACTTTACAAACTTATCATAACTACGCATTACTAACTGAGCTTCTACTGTTTTAAATGTTTCTAAAATGACTGAAACCACAATCAGAATTCCTGTTCCACCAATGACCAGGTTCGTAATCCCGGTAACTCCTGATAGTATTGCGGGTAAAATTGCGATTGTACCTAAAAAGAGTGCTCCTGCGGTAGTTATTTTATAAAGAATACGCTCCAGGTACTTCTGGGTTGCTACTCCCGGACGTATGCCAGGGATAAAACCGCCATGTTTTTGGATCTCTTCCGTTATCTTTTTTGGGTTGAAGACTATCACGGTATAAAAGAAGGTAAACCCAATTACGAGGAGAAAGTAAAAAAAGTTATAAAAGAATCCATTCGGATTAAAAGTAGTCACGAGAAACGATGCAACTCCGGCAATAACTGGATTTTTTGAGTAGAGAAAAAAATTGCCGATAAGTTGCGGAAACAGCACAAATGCTACCGCAAAAATAATAGGGATAACTCCTGCCTGATTCAGTTTTAATGGTAGATAATTAGTAGCCGCCTGGTACATCCTGTTTCCTTTAATTCTCTTTGCATAGTAAACCGGAATTCTCCGGACCGCTTGATTGATAAATACTACTGCAGCAATAACAAGCATTGACACTACGGTAAAAATAACAAGGTTGATGATTAACTCTTGTGAAACCGTCGCGAATGTCTGGCCAAGTATTACGTGTAGCCTCCCGACGATACCGGCAAATATCAAAAGCGAAATACCATTTCCCAACCCGAACTCAGAAATCAACTCTCCAAACCATACCAAAATGAATGTCCCGGCAATAAGCGTTGCAATAATCGAGAAGAACTCAAGTACGTTTACGCTCCCAATTATATTCTGGTTTTTGAGAAATACATATATTCCAATTGACTGAACGACAGTAACAGGTACGGTCAGTAAACGCGTGTACTGGTTGATTTTAAATCTTCCATGCTCCCCCTCTTTTGTGAGCTGTTCAAGCTGAGGAAGAACCATAGTAAGAAGTTGCATAACGATAGATGAGGTGATATATGGATTTAATCCTAAAGCCATTACCGAAAAATTCACGAGTGTCCCACCTGAAAAAATATCTAAAAGTGACAGAAATTGGCTTTGTGAAAAAAGTAATCGAAGTTTTTCTAAGTTGATTGTGGGAACTGGCAAAAACGCAAAAATTCGAAAAACCAAAAATATAAAGAGGGTAAAGATCAACTTACGCCGCAACTGCTGATCTTTCAGAAGAAACTTGATTTTATCAACTACTTCTTTCATACCGTCTCCACCGTTCCTCCTGCGTGCTCAATTTTTTGCTTTGCAGAATGAGAAACTGGTAACTGAACAGTCAGCCGTTTGAAGAGATCACCGTTTGCAAGTAACTTTACGGTAATTTTTTTCGAACTTTTAGAAAGAATCCCTTTTTTTTGTAACGCTTCAATATTTACCATATCGCCATCATTAAAGATGCTGAGTTGCTTTATATAAACTATGTGCGGTTTTACCCTTAGGGACTTATTTTTTCCTTTACCCCGCAGAAGCGGGTACTTTTTTATGGATCTCCCTTGTCCTCCCTCAAAGTGTAGAGGGATATTTTCCCGTGCTTTTTGATGCCGTGTAGTACCCCGACCTGATTTTGCTCCTTTCCCGCTTCCCAAACCCCGACCGAGCCGTTTTTTCCGGTGAGTCACGATTTTTGCTAATTTCGATAATGATAACGTCATATTATTTTACTCGTTTTTTCAACTTCTTTAACGCCTCGATGAATGCATAGGTATTCGCGATTTGATTTCGTGACCCGATTATCTTCCCTGACGCATCACTGATCCCTACCAGATCAAGTATGATACGTGCGACACTTCCCACTTTCAGTCCCGTACCCTCTGGCGCCGGTTTTAACAAAACGAGGGCGGACTTATATTTTAATAATACATCATGAGGTAATGTTGTCTTATAAATAGGCACCGTGATCATATGCTTTTTTGCATAGTTTATCGCTTTCTGAATTGCGGGAGGAACTTCCAGTCCTCGCCCTAAACCTACGCCCACTCTTCCTTTTCTATCTCCCACAACAACAAGTGCTGAAAATGAAACGTAGTTACCTCCTGTTGTCTTTTTTGATACTCTTCGTATCAAGAGTACTTTTTCTTCAATAGTTTTTTCTCCATTTGCTTCTGCCATATGTTTATTAACAATATCTAATTCCTAATATCTAATTTCTAACCATGTGTTAAATCTATGCAACTTTATTTCATTGGAAATTAGACATTGGAAATTGGGAATTATATCTGTACCCCTCCATCCCTTAATCCTTCTGCGAGTGATTTTACTCTTCCAAGATACGCATATATGTTTCTGTCAAACACCCCTGTTGAGATGTTTTTTTCTTTTAGCTTACCTGCCAGGTCCTGACCCACCTTTTTAGCCATCATGGATTTATTGAGCTTTTCATTTGTTTTTTTTGAGAGACTCATGCTTGACGATGTAGCAAGAGTCTTACGCGCCTCATCATCTATCGCCTGTACATAGATATATTTATTTGAACGAAACACTGCGATTCTTGGTCTTTCTTTTGTGCCATGAATACCAGTTGAAATCCGCCGTTTTCTTCTAAGTTTTCTATTAAATGTAATGTTTTTCATAAGTTTATGTTAAGCTGTTTTTGCTTTCTTTCCCGGTTTAATTCTTAATTTTTCACCTTCGTATCGAATTCCCTTCCCTTTATATACATCAGGTTTTTTTAACATCTTAATCTGATAGGCTGTCTGACCCACAAGCTGCTTATCAGGACCTGATACGATAACCTTTGTATTACCCTCAACCTGGTAAGAAATACCTGCCTTTTTTTGAAAAACTACCGGATGTGAGTAACCAATTTTAAAAACAAGGTCCTCACCCTGCAGTTTTACATTGTAACCGGTACCCACTACCTCCAGGCACTTCTTCCATGCGTCTTCAACCCCAGTAACGGCATTTGCAATAAGATTCCGGTACAGACCATGGAGAGATTTGGATTTTTTATTATTTGTCTTCCGACGAATGATGAGATTTTCATTTTCTTTTGCCACGGTAACATCTGCGGGTAACTCAATGCTGATTTCTCCATTTTTACCCACCAGAGCAATGATCCTCCCATCAATACTTACGTGAACCGATGAGGGAACGACAATATCTTTCTCACCTATTTTTGACATACCGTATTACCAGATAGAAAATAATAACTCGCCTCCCACTTTATTTTTTTTCGCCTCAACGTTTGTGAGGATACCCTTTGGGGTTGATAAAACGGAGTACCCTAATCCACCCAGAACGGGTCGCAAATCTTTGACGGAGGTATACCATCTCCTACCCGGCTTCGAGTATACTTTAACATCAGTGACGGCAGGCTCTGTACCATCACCATAGGATAGGTAAATCACCATTTTTTTCACTTTGTCTCCAGCCACTTCATAGTTTTTCAGATAACCGAGTTCGACGAGCTTCTTAACAACCCGCTCTCGATAGACAGAGTATAGTGAGTCAATACTCACCCTATGAGCCTTATAGCCGTTTTTGATTCGTATTATTAAATCAACTATTGGATGTCCCATATATTTGGTTGAGCGTCTTGAGTTTATGCGTTCTGCGCAAAACTCAGAACCCATAACTCATAACGATTATGTTTTCTCGGTAACACGTTTTGTA
>CAZHGF010000021.1:5754-12805 GCA_964531945.1 uncultured Gammaproteobacteria bacterium
AGTAGGTGCAAATTCTCCTAATCGATGACCAATCATTCCCTCACTAATGAGAAGCTCAACATGCTTCCGGCCATTATGCACTGCGATTTTATGACCCACAAACTCAGGTGCTATCTGCGAACTTCTTGCCCATGTCTTAATGACCGATCGATCTCCGCCTTCTTTTTGTTTAAGGACTTTTTTTAAGAGCTTTTCGTCTATATAAGGTCCTTTTTTTAATGATCTACTCATAGCTTTACCATGAAACTTTTTTAACTCCGGGAATTTCACCTTGCAGAGCTTTCTCTCGAAAGCAAATTCTACACATGGAAAATCTTCGTATGTATCCTCTTGCTCGACCACAAAGAGGGCATCGATTGCGATGACGAACAGCGTATTTTTGTTTTTTCAGAAATTTGACTTCATCTGATTTTTTTGCCATATCTGAATAAAAAATAAAACAACTCTAAATTCTAAGTTCCAAACAAATTCTAAATCATAAACTCTAAACAGTTTGGCGCTTCGAATTTAGAATTTAGGTTTTTTTAAACGGTACTCCCAGTACCTCATAAATTTTTTTGCCTACCTCTCTATCCTTTGCGTTTGTCACAATAGTTACCTCCAAACCTCTTATTTTATCAATTTTATCAAACTCAATCTCTGGAAATATAGTCTGCTCCGAAAAGCCGATATTTAAATTTCCATGTTGATCGATCGTGCTTTCATTTAACCCTCTAAAATCTCTTATGCGAGGGATAACAATCTTGACCAGCTTCTCGAAAAAGTTGAGCATTTTTTTCCCACGGAGCGTCACCTTAACACCGATTGGCACTCCTTTTCTCAACTTAAATGCTGAGATCGATTTTCGCGCTTTTGTGACTACTGACTTTTGCCCGGTAATTTGCTCCATCTGTTCTTGGATGTTTCCGATAGTGTTTTTGTTCGCCAGAGCTTCACCCGCTCCCACATTGACGACTATTTTAATCAAGCCAGGGACTGCCATAGGATTGGCTATCTTTAATTCTTCCATTAACTTTTTTCTTGTTTCACTATTTATAAAGTCTGACATGGCAACAAAATAATTTTTTGGTAAATAAAATAATGATTTCATTGCTCAATGGTTCAATTGTTAATTGACTGGTAAATTCTTTTACCGCCATGCAACAATTCAAACCATATAACCATTTACTTTCTTTTTCTCATCTATCAAGAGCGCTCTCACACTTTTTACATACTCTGATTTTCTTGTTACTCGTCTGTTTATATCCAACACGGGTCAGTTTTCCACATTTCGGACATATAACCATCACTTTCGCGCTATCAAGGGGTCGGGGTATTTCAACAACTCCTCCCTGCGGCATTTTTTCATTTTTTTTTATATGCTTCTTATAGATATTCATCCCTCCTATTAAAAGCCGCGTCTGCTTTTCATACACTTTTTCTACGGTACCCTCTCTTCCTTTATCTTTTCCCGCAATGACTTTTACCTTATCGCCTTTTTTAATCTTCATAACTTTTTCCTTTTTACTTTTAACGTTTTACTTTTCAATACATCTCTTCAGCCAGGCTTGCGATTTTATTATAACCAGCGTCTTTCACTTCTTTTGCAATCGGTCCAAATACCCGTGTTCCTTTTGGATCCTTCACATCTTTTCCTTGTAAAATGACACATGCGTTATCGTCAAATCGTATGTAGCTCCCGTCTTCTCTTCTTCTTTCTTTTCTTGTTCTGACAATAACGGCATACACAATCTCACCTTTTTTCACCTGGCCGAAAGGAAGAGCTTTTTTTACAACTCCGGTGATGACTTCACCTAAATAAGATAACCGACGATTTCCTTTCTTGGGCATACCGATCATGCTAACCTCTTTCGCGCCGGTATTATCAGCAACAATAAGATAGGAACGCAACTGTAACATAGATATTCTTATTTCGTAACTTTTTTACTTTTCTCAATAATCATAAAATGTTTATTTTTTGAGATTGGTTTTGTCTCTTGAATAGTCACCGTATCTCCCTCTTTTATCGCTTCATTTTCACAGTGAGCTAAAAACTTCTTATGCTTTGTAATAACTTTTTTATATAAGGGATGGCGAAATTTCCGCTCAATCTGCACAACTACTGTTTTACTCATTTTTGTTGACACAACAATACCGGTAAATGTTTTACTCATACGTTTATTTACTTATAACCTCTCTCCTTCTTTTTTCAGATAAAACTGTCAATATTTGTGCTAAGCTTTTTGTTTTTTTGGACAATATGTTCGTATCTTTTGGTACATTAACTACTCTATCTAAACGCATTTTTGCAATCTCCTCCCGTAATGCACTTACTTCTTTTTCAAGTTCCGCTATCGACTTGTTTTCCAATTCTTTCATTATTGATTTCATACTTCCTTTGCAACAACTTTTGACTTCAGGGATAATTTTGCCGAAACATTCCTCAAAACATCTCTTGCGACATCCTCAGGTAATCCATCAATCTCAAACATCACTCTTCCCGGAACAATAGATGCTACAAAATGTGAAACATCACCTTTTCCAGCTCCCATTGTTACCTCTGGCGGTTTTTTGGTATAAGGTTTATCAGGAAAAATTCTGATCCAGAATTTGCCATTTTTTCTTTTTGCTCGAGCCAATACAACGCGCGCAGACTCGATTTCGCGGTCTTTGATAAAACCCGCCTCAAGCGATTTTAAGCCGTAACTTCCAAAATTTAACCCATATCCTTTAACGGCTATTCTTCGCCAGATTCCCCTGAATTGTTTTCTGTATTTTTGTCTCTTTGGTGCTAACATAAAAAATTTAAATTTAAAACCTGAAAAGGAAAAAGCATTTCAAACTTTTTCAATTTTCCTTTTTACCTTTTTACTTTATCTGCATATCCACACCTTCACTCCGATATACCCTGATTTTGTGAGTGCAGGATATTTGCTGAAATCTACGTCTTCTCTGATAGTAGAGGTTGGTATAGTACCTTGAAAATATTTTTCCCGCCGTGATATATCTGCTCCTCCTATTCTTCCCCCCAGCTGAATTTTCACTCCTTTTGAACCCGACTCCATCACCCGATTCATCGCGTTATGTACTACCGCCCGATGAGGAAAATTTCTTACCAACTTTTCTGCGACTGTCTGCGCAACATAATATGAGCTGGTATAGGGTTTTTTTACCGGTTCGATCTTTATGTCTATTTTATTTTCTTTTCCTTTCTTCTCAGTTTTGGGCAAAAAGCGTACTGCAATTTTCTTTACATCCTCTAAACCTTTCCCTCCTCTTCCAATAATCATTCCTGGTTTTACTGAGTAAAGAATAATCGTGATTTTATTGATTGCCCGCTCGATATCGACCTGAGTCACTGAAGCGAAAGCAAACTTTTTCATCAGAAACTCTCTGATCTTAATATCAGCAATCAATGTGTCTCTAAAGAGCTTTTTATTACTGAAAAACCAGCGAGAGCTCCAATTATAGATTATTCCCAATCTCAGTCCTTTCGGATGTACTTTTTGTCCCATAGCTTACTTTTTCTTACTGTTAATGGTAACTTTTGACCGTGATTTTCTTACTTTCACTAATTTTTTGTTTTGCTCAGGAGTCTTTTGCTCAAGTGCAGCTGTTGTAACTTGTTTTTCTGAATGACCTTTTTGCGGTTTTTGAGAAACTGGTTGTTTTTTTTCTTCTTGTGACAGCCACAATACAATCTTTATATGTGAAAATTTTTTAGTGTATGGTTTTGCAGTGCCACGACTACCTGGGTTAAATCGCTTCAATTTTTGACCCTCATCAATACTTAAAACTTTAAATTGTAACAGATCTTCACTCACTTTTAAAGTTTGCTTAGCGTTGGAAAGCGCTGAGTGAACCGCTTTATAAAGAATCTTTGCTGGCTTTTTCGGCGTGTAAAGCAATATACTCAAAGCTTGAACGGGACGCAAACGTTTTATCTGAGGGATCATAAGTCTTAATTTTTTCGGCGCAATCTTAATGTTTTTTAAATAAGTGACTGATTCCATATTACTTTCTCCGTTTAACAATTAACTTATTGCTCCATTTTGATTTTTCCCGCGTTTTTTTACCTCTGGCTGGTTTGCCCCAAGGTGTCTTCGGATGCATACCTTCACCTGATCTTCCTTCTCCTCCTCCATGGGGATGACTACGGGGATTCTGGGCAGTGCCACGGACTGTCGGACGAATACCCATTAATATTTTTCTGCCCGCCTTACCAATGATTTCTTCCTTATGTCCAATGTTACCAACAATTCCGATTGTCGCCCAACAGTCTTTCTGGAACTTTCGTACTTCACCTGAGGGCAATTTTAAATGAACATACGTGTCTTCTTTCGCGACTACCTGAGCAGATGTTCCCGCTCCTCTGACTATTTTACCGCCCTGACCAGGGTACAGCTCAACATTATGCACCATGATACCCAGCGGTATGTTTTTCAGCGGAAGCGCATTGCCGGTTTTTATCTCTACCTGCTCACCTGCCGTGATGGTTTCACCCACCTTTAAGTCCTTTGGATGCAAAATATATCTTCTCTCTCCATCTTTATACTCGATAAGCGCGATATGAGCATTTCTGTTGGGATCATATTCAATGGTTTTTACAATACCCTCAACATCCCTCTTTTTTCGTTCAAAATCTACAAAGCGATAGTATCGCTTTTGACGACCACCCTGATGACGCACGCTTATTGTACCAGTTGAGTCTCTACCTGAATGTTTTTTCAGGATAGCAACAAGATTTCTTGCCGGCTCGCTGGTTGGTGAATAGAGTGATTTTGCCATAAATATAATTTTAAGCTT
This sequence comes from uncultured Gammaproteobacteria bacterium, assembly GCA_964531945.1. GTDB lineage: Bacteria > Patescibacteriota > Microgenomatia > UBA1406 > GWC2-37-13 > CAZHGF01. Next base: position 10,540 of record CAZHGF010000021.1, read on the forward strand.
GCGGGAATAAATCTATTTTTCCCGATGAAACTGTTACATACACCATTTTTCTATCTGCTCGTTTCTTTTGCATTCTATTCCTACCCACCGTCTTCGTCTTTCCATTTCTTTTGAAAATACGTATTTGTGAAACCTTTACTTTATAAAGTTTTTCCAGTAGATCTTGCACCTGTTTTTTATTTGCATCCATAGCAATTTCAAAAGTATAGGTATTGGTAGCAACATTTTTTGTTGCTTTTTCGGTCAATACCGGTTTTATAATTACTTCATTTCTTTTCATGTCGATTTTGAGTAGGTACTGATAACTTTTTCAATCGCATCCTCTGTAAACATTAATACATCGTGTTTGGTAACAAGATATGGGTTGATATTTGAGACAGGAATCGTATCAACATTTCTTAAATTCCGTGACGCTAAAGCAAGATTGCTTTTCATCTCAGGCAGGATTAAGAGCAGCTTTTTCTTTGCGAAACCCATCTTTTCGAAAGACGAAGCCACATTCTTCGTTTTTGGTTCTATGGTGGTATACGTGTTCGATAATCCAATGACTGCGTTTGCATGAGCTTTGAGTGATAAAGATCCGAGGAGCGCCTTGCGCTTCTGTTTCTTACTCATTTTTAATGAGTAATCTCTTGGTTGGGGACCAAATGCAATGCCTCCACCGACAAATACCGGTGCTTTCTTTGCTCCATGACGAGCTCTTCCTGTGCCTTTTTGCCGGTAAATTTTTTTTGTTGATCCTGCCACTTCACTTCGAGTTTTCGTTGCTGCGGTACCCTGGCGTTGATTTGCCAGGTAAACCCGAAAGTACTGAGATAACAGTTGAGCGTTCACTGGCGCAGAAAAGACTTCCTTGGAAAGGTTTATGTTCTTTTCAATTTCGCCCTTAGTGTTATAGACTGGTATTTGTAAACCAGCTTCTCTACCATCCTGAGTTTTCTTCACCTTAGGGACTGCTGTTTTTGTTTCTTTTTGAATTTCTCCGGCACCGGCAATGGCTTTCTTCGTCCGTGGCATATTTAAGAAACTGATCTAATTTCTAACACCGTTTTTTTTCCACCGGGAACTAATCCTTTTATCATTATTCCATCGTCAGTAAGATCAACAACCTCAAGATTCTGAATGGTGACTCGATCTCCACCCATTCTTCCCGCCATTCTTTTTCCGCGAAATACTCTTCCCGGAGTCGTGGTTGAGCCGATTGAGCCGGGAGCTCGATGGCGGTCTGACTGACCATGAGTCTTGGGACCACCGGCAAACCCGTGCCGTTTAACAACACCTTGAAATCCTTTTCCCTTAGAGGTCCCGCTAACCATGATCAGTTCACCTTTCTTAAACAACTCTGATGGCTTTAATTCCTGACCAATGAATATTTTTTTATCGTCAACGATGAGTCCCTTTTTTCCATCTTCTTCTATCGGTTTTATCGAGTTTTTCAAAGTATCAATTCTGATCTCCTTTAAAAAACGAAGCGGGGTTTTTATGCCCGCTTTGTCTAATTGCCCTTTGACTGATTTGCGAATGTTTTTAACTGTTCCTAATCTAAGGGTGTCTGAAAAATAGCCACGACTTTCTGGACATGCGATATTGACGAGGTAACAGGGGTTGGTTTTTACGAAAGTGACGGGAATTCTCCTTCCATCTTCAGTAAAGATTTGGGATTGATTTGATTTTTCTCCTAAAGTAAACGCTGGCATAATTATAGTATCCTGAACTCTTTCAGGACTTATAAAAATGTTAAAAATTCAAGAACTTTTTTTACTCAAAAAAAATAGCCCCAGATTGGGGCTCTCCATCGCCAATCCGGAATTATTTACCTTTCTATTTTCTTTGTTAAGAAAATGAGCATTGAGGATATTATATACTACAAACCCACGCTGGTCAACACGAATAACGGGAGAACGAGGATCAATTGTTCAATGGCTAAATGGTCATATTGTAATATTGCTGTGAAACTCTCTCTGCTGCCCAAAAGTCCGCAGTATCCCAAATGTTAATAGTTGAAATACGCTATAGCGAAAACCAATATTTGATAGCATGTGTACGGCTTTGACTTTATTTCATCCCCTGTAATTATATTGTGGTGTTTTTTGCGAAGGGTGTATAAAATTATAGAACAATGTAGCCACATAACCATTTCTTTAGAATGAACGAAGTGTAAAAATGAGGGTCTGGGGTGTGGGTGGGTGCTTAAAAAGCACAAGAGAAAAGTCTCCAAGCGATTGGAGAAATTATCAGGTGCCTGACAGCAACCAGCTCTTTGCTC
>CAZHGF010000022.1:0-2099 GCA_964531945.1 uncultured Gammaproteobacteria bacterium
CGGGCGTAGGAGTCACAGAGAGGGTTGCGGTTGGAGAAATTGGTGCGAGGAGAAGATTTTCACGTTTTGGAGCCTCTGTGAATGCCCGCTGTATCTCGGCAATTTTTTGCTCGAGCGGCCAGAGAAACCTTCGCCTGATTTCTCCGCTCTTCAAGCCACTGTAAACGGCCACCGTAGCAAGCGTAATCAACAACAGGATAAGAAAAGAAAAAATAACGGCCGCCCTCTTCGTCACGACTGCGGTAGACGTTTTACGTATTGAACTGATCATGGTATTCGATGTTAAATCGTTTGACGCTGAGACTTCTTGAGAAACGAACTATTCATGCTGACCTAAAAAGATCTTCCTCGTAAAACTTGAAGAGCGCAGCAACAAGAAGATTGGGGAATGTCTGAATAGCATTATTATAATCCTGTACCGTTTGGTTGTATTCTTCTCTATACCGGGCTATACTGTCTTCTGTTTCCTTCAAATCATTCCTCAGGCTAAGATAATTTTGATTTGCCTGAAGTTTCGGATAGTTTTCTACCACCATGAATAACGACCGTAAGGTTTGCGTCAACATATTCTCGGCTCTGGCGGTATCTCCCACAGATTTTGAGGTATCAAGTGCTCCGCGCGCCTTTGCAACATTTTCAAAGGTTGATTTCTCGTGGGCCGCATACTCTTTGACCATTTGTGCAAGCTGCTCAATTAGAGAAGCTCTCCGCTTAATCTGAACTTCAACATCAGAAAAATCAGTCTTAACCTGGTTTCTCCGCACGATAAAAGAATTATAGGTAGCCCAAAGATACATGAACGCGAAAAGGAGAACCGCTGACAAGATACCGAGAATTGTAAAGACATCCGATAAGTTCATAGGCCATATTATACCACATTACCTCCCCAAGCCCACTTTTTCCTTAACGTCCGCAATTTTTTTACTTGACCGCCCGACGGCAAAGTCCCGACCATCATCCAGAATCTGCCGCAGTTCAGTTTCATTACTTCTTAGTTCTTCATAACGGGCTTGGATTTTCTGCAATGAGGAAGCCATTACCTCTGCCAGATCATTTTTAAAATCTTCGTAGCCTTTGCCTTGATACTGATTCTCAAGGTCTTGAACTGTTTTTCCAGATAATTTCGAGTAGATAGCGAGGAGATTGGAAATTGCGGGTTTGTTTTCAGAATATTTTATCTCTGAACCTGAATCGGTCACCGCTCGTTTGATCTTATCGATAATCGATGACCGCTCATCGAGTAGATGAATGGTTCCTGCGGGATCCTTATCTGATTTACTCATCTTTGCAGGTGGATTCTGAAGGCTCATAATGCGTGCTGCTTCTTGATCAATCATTGGCTCTGGCAGTTTGAATGTTTCTCCAAATGTTTTGTTGAACTTTTCGGCAATATCTCGGGTTAATTCTATATGCTGCTTTTGATCTTCACCGACAGGAACGAGATCAGTATCGTAGAGCAGAATATCAACAGCCATAAGAGGTGGATAATTAAAAAGTCCGACCGTAGTATTTTCTGCCTGTTTCGAGCTCTTATCTTTAAATTGTGTCATCCGATGTAACCATCCCATTGGAGTAATACAATCGAAAATCCACGCCAGGTAGGGATGGTCAGGATTTTCTGATTGAATAAAGATCTTTGATTTTTTGGGATCGATGCCGCATGCGACATAGAGCGCAGCTAATTCTAGATTTTTCTCACGTAAAATTTTCGGGTCTTGAGGTACTGTAATCGCGTGAAGATCGACGATGCAGAAGATCATCTCGAGACTCGATGATCGATCATCGATAATCGACGGATCACTTTGTAGTTTCACCCACTGCTGTAAGGCACCAATGTAATTCCCAATATGCAAATTACCGGAAGGCTGGATACCGGAAAAGATAACTTTTTTAGACATTGTATTTTATGTCATGCCGAATTTATTTCGGCATCTTTTTAATGGTCCTAAAACATAGCTTACACTGAGCTTGCCGAATGCGTTCAGGATGACAACTGTAACAATTATACCCAACATTTATGATTTGAGTACTATAATTGTCGATATGAAAATCGACGAAAAAGTCAGCCTCATAAACCAAGATGGAGACGCAGTTCTTAA
>CAZHGF010000022.1:2109-12120 GCA_964531945.1 uncultured Gammaproteobacteria bacterium
TGTCATTTATCATGACAAAATACTTATGACAATCGAAGAAAAAGTCAGCCTTATAAAACAAGTTGGAGAAGAAGTTATTACTGAAGAAGAACTTACCAAACTTCTTGAGTCAGGCGAACAACTGACTGCCTATGACGGGTTTGAACCTTCTGGTCAAATACATATTGCCCAAGGAATCCTCCGTGCAATAAATGTGAATAAGATGACGAAGGCAGGAGTTAAGTTCAAGATGTTGGTCGCGGACTGGCATGCGTGGGCAAATAAGAAAATGGGCGGCGATCTTGAAAAAATTCAGACAACCGGGAAATATTTCATTGAGGTATGGAAAGCGTCTGGTATGGATCTTGCGAACGTTGAGTTTATATGGGCATCAGACTTAATAAAAAATCCCGATTACTGGAAGCTGGTTCTGCAGATTGCACAAACGAACTCTATCAATCGCTTCATTCGCACCGCAGAGATTATGGGCCGTGAAGAGAGTTATGATTTATCCGCAGCTCAAATTATCTACCCGTGTATGCAGTGCGCCGATATTTTTATGCTCGGTGCAAAAATCACCCAACTCGGGATGGATCAGCGGAAAGTCAATATGCTTGCGCGAGAAATTGGAAACCAGTTGGGATTCTGGAAACCGGTGGTTATCAGCCATCATATGCTTATGGGACTAGGAGGACCAACAAGCGTCGAGCGCCAAGTGTCAAGCGATAAAACACAGAGAACAATCGCTCTAAAGATGAGTAAATCAAAACCGGATACGGCAATATATATGACGGATACAAAGGAAGATATCGAGCGAAAAATTATGAAAGCATGGTGCCCGGAAGGCGAAGTAAAGGAAAATCCTATCCTTGAGTACAGTAAATATATTCTTTTTGAATCCTTCGATAGGCTTGGTTTAAAACATTTGACAATCGAGCGTCCGGAAAAATTTGGCGGGAATCTTGAACTCACGTCCTATGAAGAACTTGAAAAAGTATACGGGAATAAAGAATTACATCCCCAGGACTTAAAACAAACTGTCGTTAAACTTCTTGATTCGTTACTCCAACCGGTACGCGCTCATTTTGAGACAGATATTGAAGCGAAGCAGTTGCTCAAAACTGTCCAGAGTTATCAGGTAACACGATAAAATACATATTATTTCACAATTTGCAATGATCAATTTTCAATGAATGATTCAATGTTTCATTGAGACATTTTAAATTTATTGAAAATTACTGTTTTGTCTTTCTACCATGCACCTCCCATTCATCATCGTGTTACTCATTATTGCAGCAAGTGGAATTAAACTATTTCTCATAACACAACCAACAATCAACCCTGGCCCTTCTCCGGCAGTGACAATCGCCCTTACGCAATCTGCCACTACGCCTGCTGCGTTAATTACCAAACCGCTCTCTCCTACCAAAAAATCCCTTCCAACGGTTACCCCCGCATCTCCCTTTAAACCCTCCGATAGGCCAACACCGTCACCGACAAAAGGTCCTGTCGTGAGTACAGAAATAATCCTTTCTCCTCCTCCCGGAAGTACCACTCCATCTGCTACAGGACAAATCACCGTACAAATTACCCGGATCGATTCACATTACTCAAACGATCCGGATTACCGGATTCTCACTCTGCGCTTTAACGGACTGCTGACCAATCTGCAGCCGGAAAAAGAGTATTATCTTGCGGTTTGCTCCACAAATGGGGCATGTGTCGGAGGACAATACTTCAGGATGGATGATTAGGGAAATGCCAATGTGCAAACTGGCGGAAGCTTTAGCTATAACAAACAAGCTCCTTTTAACGCCATCAAGCTCTATCAGGTAAAAAAAGATGGTGAATCAGAAGGAGGCTGCTATGACGGAATTGCTTGCCTGTCTGCCAACTATGAAGCTGAAATCGAGTTTTAAGATGATTCACTTCCTCCCTGCTCTTCACGTTTCGCAGCAACAACATACTCCTGTAACGCAAATACTCCCAGATGCAGATAGCGGTACACATCTTCTGCAGTTACCGGCTCACTCTTCACTCCCCGTTGAAGAATTTGATTTATTCGCGGCTCAACATAATTTAAATGATCGATAAAATTACGTTCGTCAATAATTGTTCCCGCAAGGCTTTCAGCGATTAAAACATCTAAGCCCTCTCTCCTCAGGCTATAATCGATCACTTGTTCCCGTGATCGTTGTTTAACGCTTAAGCTATCAACATCATCCCAAAAGAACCCGACGTTATGGCTGAAATCAAAAAATGTTTGAAAGTCCGGCAGAAAGTCATCGAGACGATGAGCAACATATCCTTCCGGCTGCCCTTCCAGTAGGAAATGAGTCGTTGACAGGATCAAATTGGGAGAAGCGGCACAAACACGCCCGTGATCGCCTACAAGTAATTTGGTATCTTCCGCAGTTTGTAAAAGTAACTCTGGTGTCGGAGCTATATCATGATGCCGCGAACTCCTTCCTATACTGCGAAGTAATGAGTTTATGCCTTCTATTGATTTTACCATCCCGGCAATAAACGCAGGAAGTTGACCTTGTTGAGATAACGGGTCTTGTACCCGATGAAAAAGATACAACGGGATATGAGCAATAGCGTATCCTACTGCTTTTATATCACTAATACTCGGTTCAAATCCTCCACTCCACGCTCTATACTGCTCGCGGATATACGCCATGCCACTCTGGATTTCATATCTCTGTCTTCTCACCTGTTCAAGCGCAGAAACATCCATGGGATACCGATGATGATATCGGGAGGGACTCTTGGTATAGGGACAGCGCATTGTCTCCATAGGCACTCCTTTTGTAACTAATTCCTCAAGCAAAGTAGGTCGTGATCTACTCTCGAGGAGCGGCCGACCCTCATCATCTGTCTCCATTCCGGTAAAATTAAAATCAAAGATTGTTTTGCCAGGAGGCAGTTGTACCTGCTGCTCAATAGAAGGTACTTCTTTCTCACCTGTCATAAGGAATGTAATATGTTTATAATTGCGGGTGTACCCGTTGCATGAGTTCAAAAAGCCTATTTGCTTCATCAATAGATCTAATACTTTGAATGCGTTCCGGGGTAACACCACCATGGCGGTACTCATCTTGTGCTTCTTGGGTAAGAGTATTCCAGCCCAACTGTATCATTTTCAACGACTGTAGTTGAAGCATAAACACGGCAGTTGGACCGCTAATCCGTACTGGTCCAAATAAAAATCCCAACTCTCCAATAAACTGGCTCAGACTCCTCTCTTGCATCACGGCAGGAAGTTCTTTCTCTGCTTTCAATTTTCTTTTCTCTTCTTTTTTTGCATCAACTCGTCCAGCTGCTCGCTTTTCCATATCACGAAAGAAGTTGTATGCCTGTTGCTCCGGGTTCATGAATAACCACTCCCGTGTTTTCTCAAGCTCTTTCTGAATATCTGCATCATAGGAGGTAACCCAAGCAGAGGACAGAGAAAATGGAAAGGATATGTTGCCAAAGCACTCAGGCATTTCTATGAGCTCTTCCAAATACTTAAGATAAAGCATCTGAGTAGGAGTTACGTCAGTCACCCACACAGCAATCTCATCTGCCGCGTGCTCTTTTCTTACTGCAACAACATCTTTATACGCTAGGAAAGAAGCAGTCTGGAGCACCTGCGTTGTACGAGCTGCACCCCACCGTATTAATATATCTCCCAGTACCCGTGATTTATCAATCTCGTTGGCAGATTTTAAGTTGTCAACATCAAAATACCCTACAGCAAAACCATAACCTTTTCTTATCGCATGGGTTACCTTTCTAACGAGGATATGACGAAACTCGTCAGTCATCACCGGTAAACCGGTTAATCTGTCGGGAAAAGTAACCCCGGTAAAGTGCTTTACCGATGCGGTAAATCGATCAGGAATAGATAATCCATGGAGATGCTTCCATGGGTATATGTTCTTCTCTGATGCTGCGGTCGGTAATGATTCGAACATAAACCTGGGTAAACATACGCTCTCAAAATGAGTGAAGATTTGAGGCAGAGAGTGTATAAAAAATCACTAGACTCTTAATACTATTAATTATATAATGTTTTGGAAATGAATACAACTTCGCTGAAAAAGCTGTGTCAATTACTCCGGTATGACATTGTTACTTCGACAACTGCTGCTGGATCAGGTCACCCCACCTCTTCACTCTCGGCAGTAGAACTTATGGGAACTCTTTTTTTTAACGGCTACTTTCATTTTGATTTTAAAAATCCCGCCAATATTTACAACGATCGTTTAATTTTTTCAAAAGGACATGCATCCCCCCTATACTATGCACTCTATCATGCAGCAGGAGTACTGAAATATAAAGATCTCCTTACCTTAAGAATGTTTGACTCTGTGCTTGAAGGACATCCAACACCCCGATTTAAATATACCGAAGCTGCAACCGGATCACTCGGACAGGGATTTTCGGTGGGAGTGGGAATGGCACTAGGAATGAAATTACACCTTCGTTCAGCGTTGAGCGTTCAGGGTTCATCGAGGATGAATCATAAAAACTATGAACGATTAACGATGAACTATGAACCTAAAGTTTTTGTATTACTTGGTGACTCTGAAATGGCTGAAGGACAAGTCTGGGAAGCAATGGAAATTGCTTCATACTATAAACTCAGTAATCTGGTTGCGATCTTGGACGTTAACCGCCTCGGTCAACGTGGTGAGACTATGCTTGGGTGGAATCTAAAAACCTATCAAAAACGGGCAGAAGCATTCGGGTGGAGTACCATTGTCATCAGAGACGGGCATGATCTGTCTGAAGTCAACCACGCATTGGGGAATGCATTGACTCCTCGCGTGGGACCCGTGATGATTATTGCGAAAACGGTCAAAGGCAAAGGAGTTTCATTTTTTGAAAATAAAGATGACTGGCATGGCAAAGCACTCCCGAAAGACAAACTTGAAGAAGCTTTGAAAGATATCGGCAAAGTTGATGGAGATATGAAAGGTGAGGTTGCGAAACCGACAAAAGTTATGAGTTTTGAGTTCGATGTTTTGAGTGAAACTCGCAACCCACAACACATAACGCATGACTACCCAGTAAGCACTCTCGTCGCTACCCGCGAAGCATACGGTGCCGCGCTAGCAAATCTAGGAGCTCACGATCCCAGTGTTGTCGTACTTGATGCAGAGACCTCTAATTCCACCTATGCTGATGCGTTTCAAAAGAAATTTCCGGAGCGGTTTTTTGAGATGTATATTGCCGAACAAAATATGGTTTCCGTCGCACTCGGTCTGTCAAAACTTGGATTTATACCCTACTCTTCAACATTCGCAGCGTTTTTAACACGCGCCTTCGATCAGATTCGTATGAGCCAATACTCAGAGGGGAATGTGAAAATTGCCGGCTCACATGCGGGAGTTTCTATCGGCTATGATGGTTCTTCGCAAATGGGACTGGAAGACCTTTCAATGTTTCGATCAGTGCATGAAAGCACTGTTTTTTACCCCTCAGATGCCGTTTCTGCATATGCTTTGGTAGTGAAAGCTAGGGAGATACCAGGAATAGTTTATATCCGCACTACACGGGAAAAAACACCGATTTTATATGACCGTCGTGAACAGTTTGAGGTGGGAGGTTCGAAGATTTTGAGACAAAATAGAAAAGATAAGGCAGTAGTTTTTACTGCCGGCATAACCCTTCACGAGTCACTGAAAGCGTATGAAGAATTACTGAGAGAAAACATTCACGTTTGTGTTGTAGATCTCTACTCGGTGAAACCGATAGATAAGAAAACAATAGAACAAGAGAGCAAGAGAGCAAAAAATGTTATCGTCGTCGAAGATCACTACCCAACCGGTGGCCTTGGCGAAGCCGTTCTTGCTGCGCTTTCGAAAATCGAAGATCGACCATCGAAGATCAACTTTGTTCATCTCGCGGTGAACAAAGTCCCCCGCTCCGGCTCCCCTGCTGAACTTCTCGCGTACGAAGAAATCGACGCAATGGCAATCATAAAGGCGGTAAAAAAATCCATATCGTTAAGCGTGAAGGGTAAAGGGTAAAGGGTGAAAGAAACCAGAATGGTTCAATGGTTAGAATCGTTATATTGCTCCATCGCTCTATGGTTACTATGCTTTCATAACCATGAAACCATTTAACCATATAACTATGTATTGGGTATTTACCGTGGACTGCCTACTGTGAACAAACAACGCATAACGCTTGACGCTACTTCATTCTCCCAGATGCGCATAATCATTCCAGCTGACAAGCTTCCAGTTTCCAGCATCAGTTTTTTCCACAATCGTGATCCCTGTATTACTAAGCTCGAGAAAACCGAGGAGATGCTCATATTGTTCAAGGACGAGTTCGTCGCCAAACATCATCAGCCCAATTAACATTCGCATTACAAACCCATGGGTTGTCACTACGATATTCTTTTCTTTTCGTTTTAAGAGATAGCGCGCAAACTCCTGACACCGCTCTTTAAAGTCATAGAAATTCTCCTCGTCTGAGTAGTGCCATTTTGGATTATGTTTATGTTCTCTTATAATCTTTTTGATCCGTATGGCCTCCGAATGATCATAACGCAAACCTTCTATTTCAGACGGTCGTTTTACTTCTTCCAAAAGTGAGGTAAAAACAATGTTTTTCTTTGTTATTTTTTTTATTTCCTCAGCGGTTTGACGGGCACGACTATAATCACTGGCAATAATGAGATCTGTCGGTATTTTATGGAATCGTTTTGCGACAAACTTGGCCTGCCGTAGGCCAAAGGCAGAGAGCTCAACTCCTCCATCCTGATGAATAAGGTGTGCATTTGAAGTACTTTCACCGTGACGAACGAGATAGAGCCGCATAATAGTAGACCTTAGACAATAGACCTTCGACCTTAGATATTAGAGCTAAGGTTTAAGATCTATAACCTATAGTTATGAATTACTTTTTTAACCAGACTTATCGCTATCATAATCAACATTGCCATTATAACAAATTGTACATACGTAATAAATGGTACAGTAATGATTTTAAATATCGTTGCTAAGGGAGTGAAGGACACAATAATGAGTTGCAGGAAGATTGGTAAGCCAAAAGCAAACATGAATAGCTTGCTTTTTACGTGTTTAACGCTTCGATAGATGCTTCGATGCGATAGCCAAATATCAACAAAGATAAACGACTGTATAACAGCAAGCACAGAAAACGCTGCTGTTCGCGCGAACAGCTCACCCGCAGATTGAAATAGAAAATATGAAGAAAGAATAATGCCAGCACTCAATAGAGCAACAGCAACAATATACAACTTATCAATACCCTGCAAGAGGGATAACCTTCTGTCAGGAGGCTGTGTCATTATCTTTCCTTCTCGGGGTGAAAAAGCTAAAGCGAGAGCCGGCACACCGTCGGTAATAAGGTTTATATAAAGAATTTGCAATGGGTAAAAGAGTGCCGGGATACCTAAAACCAATCCGCCAAGAAGAGATAAAGCTTCTGAACTATTACCAGTAAGGAGATACTTTATGGCATTTTTAAGATTGCGGACGATAAGCCGCCCTTCTTCTACCGCGTTTACGATCGTTGCAAAATTATCGTCAGTAATGACCATATCCGCAGTTTCACGCGCAACGTCTGTACCAATTTTCCCCATCGCAACTCCAATATCAGCTTGCTTTAACGCGATTGCGTCATTTACCCCATCTCCCGTTACTGCCACAATTTCTCCTTTCTTTTGATAGAGGCCTACAATACGGGCTTTTTGAAACGGATTAGTACGCGCGAAGATACGCACGTTTGTTAATTTTTCAATGATGCTATTATCGTCATAGGAATCAATTTGTTGACCGGTTAATATCTCTTCATTTTCTTTCAGTAATCCAATTTTCTTCCCTATTGCTTCTGCCGTTTTTTCATTGTCACCGGTGATCATAACAACATCTATACCTGCCTTGCGAGCTTTTTCAATAGCTTCTGCCACCTCAGGACGCGGTGGGTCATAAATCGCAACCATACCGAGGAACGTCCATGATTTGATGTCAGATGTCAGATGTCTGATGTCTGATGTATTATCTGAGATCTGAGATCTGGGATCTGTCATCTGAGATCTGTCATCTGACATCGAATCTGTAGTCGAGTACGCAAACGCCATTACCCGCAATCCTTTTTCTGCCCACCGGTCTGCAACTGCCATAACTTCCTGCTTTTCTTTGAGGGAGAACTTTTCCTTCTTACCGAGAATGAGAATTGATTCTGATTCCCTCAGCACAGATTCCAATGCTCCCTTTACAAACGTATATTTTTTTTCATCATGCTCCACGGTTACGATCATTTTTTTTGTCACATTATCAAATGGTTGCTCGGAAAGAGTATTCCACTCTCTTCGTAGTTCATCCCACCGAACTCCAAGCTTTTCTGCAAGAAACAGCAATGAAGCTTCGGTAGGGTCTCCCAGCACGTCACCGGCTCCATGATCGTGAATATATACCAACGAAGCAGTAGAACACAAAATACCATTCAATAGTAATTTGTCAAATGCTCCACTATGTAAAGTGTCGAGATTATTTTCATCATGAACTCTATTATCAACAAATACCTCTTTTACCCGCATGCTATTTTCCGTGAGTGTGCCTGTTTTATCGGTAGCAATGAGCGTGATACTTCCTAATGTTTCGATTGCCGCTAATTTTCGTACGATTGCCCTTTTTTTTGCCATTTCTTTTACTCCCACTGCCATAGTAATGGTCATAACGGCCGGTAATCCCTCAGGAGCAACCGCAACAACAAGGGATACTGCGAGAAGAAATGAAGGGAAATAGCCACTCCCAGTCAAAAATGAGAGCGCGAATACAATACCAGCAATCATAATTCCTACAATACCAACTATTTTTGATAACCGTTCTAATTTCTTTTGAAGAGGTGTCTTTGATTCTTTAATAGTCATGAGTTGTTGAGCAATGGAACCAAAACGCGTACTCATACCGGTTGCGGTTACCTTCATACGCGCACGCCCCTTGGCAACGATAGTCCCCATAGCAAGACGATCCCGTATTCTCTTTGCTACCGGAAGAGACTCACCGGTTAAAGCAGACTCATTGACTTCCAGAACTACTGAATGTTCTACAATACCATCAGCGGGAATTTTTGATCCCTCTTCAAGATAGACAGTATCTCCGGGAACCAACATTGTGCTATCTATTTCTCCTTCCTTCCCATCCCTGACTACGCGTACTTTCGTGACGGTCATGGTCTTCAGAGCAGCAATAGCATCAGAAGCTTTCTTTTCCTGGTACACCCCGAAACAGGCATTCAAAAACACAATTGCTATGATAAGAAATCCATCAAATGGTTTGCCGATAGCAAACGATATCCCCGAGCCAGCAAGAAGAAGAATAATAAGGAAGTTATTGAATTGTTGAACAAAAATTGAGAAAAGCGTTTCCCGTTGCTTCTCTACTATGGCGTTTAAGCCATACTGCTTCAACAATACCTCAACCTGGTGAGAAGATAATCCTTGCATATTAAGACAGCATGAGTGACTGCAACTTGCTTTTTGTTTCTTCCAACCCCACTTTTTTTTTCAATGGATAAAGCTGTACATACGCAGCTTCCATTGCATCGAAGATTTGATCAACTATTTTCTGCGCTTCTTCAAAGGATATACCCTTTAAATTATGAGGGAAATAATGAAAGATTTCATTCCTCCCTATCTTCCATGCGGCCCAGATTTGGTCTGCAAGTTCTTTTGCCGCAGCGTCTTTTATCTGTTTATACAAAGATCTCTGACCTAATCTTCCTACCAGAAATGGTGAAAGTAACTTTCCCAGACGTAAGTGATCTGATATATAATCGAGGTGCGATATGAATTTTATATCTTTGAATAGTGTCTTTAAGTACCCTTCATACGCCTTCGCTATAGGAAACACAAGGAATGAATAGTCTTTGAAATGATAAGAAGAGTGTCCGATGATATCGTTCATCAGGTAATTACCTTCGAGGATTAAATCCCGCTGTGGTTGTGAAAGATACTCCCAAAATGCACCATAGGAGTCGTGTTTATTATTCATAGTTTCATTA
>CAZHGF010000023.1:0-11344 GCA_964531945.1 uncultured Gammaproteobacteria bacterium
CCAATATAGTTTCTAGTTATTTTGGCAATGGAAAAAATTTTGGGGTAAAAATTTCCTATACGATGGAGGAAATGAATAATCCGTTAGGCACCGCAGGATCAATTACACATGCTCGTAAATACATTACCGGCGAACAATTCATGGTGACGTCTGGGGATATTCTACGCAATCTGGATATAACATCGATGTTAGATTGTCACGTATCCTCAAATGCCTTCGCTACTATTAATGCATACAAACGATTTGGACCTGATCCAAAAAGTAATATTATTTTTGATGATGATAAAAAAATATTATCATTTATTGAACGCCCAACTTTTCATAATCCTCAAGGATTTGTCTGGGCCAACGGATCATTTTATATCTTAAATTCAAAGGTTTATCAATACATACCCGAGGGAGCTCAATCTGATTTTGGAAAAGACATATTTCCGAAACTTCTTAAGAACGATAAAAGATTATATGTATTTCCTACCGAGGATTATTTTGTTGATATAGGCGATCAAGAAAAATTGAAGTATGCGCGAAATACTTTTCATCCCTTAACTCCTGAGCTCTGAAACATTTACAAATGCATGCCATAGCACCGCTTGAAATGCTTCTGCATAGGGGGTTACGGTTTCTGGTTTAATAACAGGTATCATAATACAGGCATCAGAAACTTTTTTAGTATATCCTCCATCACGACTGACAATACCGGTGATAGTCACTTTCTTCTGTTTCGCATACTGCAGTGCTGCAACAATATTAGCGCTGACGTTTTTTTCTAAGTTTCCTCCGCCAACGGAAAATACCATTATCATATCTCTTTTGGAGACCCTGCTTCCCTTGAGCCAATTTACAAATACGGTGTCCCATCCTTCATCGTTTGTACGCGCCGTTAACTCAGAGATATTGTCCACGGGGGTATAAGTCTCTATATTGCATATCTTACGAAAATCGTTGACAGCATGCGAACAATTTGCAGCACTACCCCCTACTCCTAATAGAAATAGTCTTCCTTTTCTCTTTTTAAGTTTTATGAGTAATTTAATAACCTTTTCAATATCTTTTTTTTCTATTGTTTTGATTACTTCTTGTGCACCGGATAAATAAGTATTAATGTAAGTTGTTATATTCATATCAACTTAAGTTAACTAGTAATTTAGTACCTTCCCAATCAAAACGAACTCTTCTTTCATCAAGACCTAACTTTGCCATTTTTTCTCGAAATCGGGCTTTGTCTTTACTTACATAAAAGACAAACCATCCTCCTCCTCCCGCGCCCATTATTTTCCCACCGAGTGCGCCTGCTTTTCTCGCTTGATCATACCATTCATCGATTTGAGAATTAGAAACTTTATCAGAAAGTCGTTTTTTGATCAACCAATGTTCATGGAAAGTCCCGCCAAAATCATCTATATGACCGGCCAATAAGTGTTTCTTTGCTATTTGTCCTAATTGTTTGATGTCATCCAAGGATTTAATAATTTTTTCGGAAACATCACTTTCTTTTTTTTCAATTTTTTCCTTTTCACTGCTTAATACCGAAGCTGCATCTCTATGTATTCCAGTACGAAAAAAAAGCAGATTGCTTTCGAGCTTTGCTATAGAATGTAAAGATAGTTGTAAAGGCTCATAGCTGACTTTACCCTCCTTATCAATTTCAAAATAATGTATTCCTCCAAGAGCCGTAATGTATTGGTCCTGTGGACCTACAGGCTTTTTAAGGCGCGTTATTTCTATAAAGCATGCTTCTTTTGCCAATTTCTGCTGTGATATCGGTTCTCGTTTATAAGTATGAAGAGCGTGTAAAAGCCCGACTTCGAATGCACCAGAACCCCCTAGTCCAGAACGTGCAGATGCGTCAGCAGCGGTTGAGATTTCAATACCGCTTGTTACTTTTGTCAGACGTAAGCTTTCCCTGATAATTGGGACAGGTATCTTTCTGTAATCATGCGTCATGATTGCTTCAAATCCATGTGCCGCTTTGATTAAATCAGGATCTTCAGTTTTATTAAGAAATATGAAGACATATTTATTGATAGCGGCGCTGATCCATGCGCCTCCTCTCAATTTACTGTACCATAAAACGTCAGTACCGCCTCCTCCAAGCGTAATCCGCATTGGTGTCTGGGTTATGATAGTAGCTCTTTCACGGAGTGTATAGGGAGGTATTTTATTTTTTGGATTGTTCATACCATAATTATGGTTATAATTATAGTATAAAGTAACTAAAAATCAATTGAAATTTATTTCATCAGCAACCATTTTTTTTCACGACTGGCTACTTCTTCCCAAGACATGTTCTGAACAAACTGATATCCCTTTTGAGAGAGGGTTTCACGAAGTGAATGATCTCTCAGTAACTGGATAATTTTCTCAGCAAAGAGTGGTATGTTAAAACTGGGAATTTTAATAATAGTATCATTGTATATTTCGTGGAAGATGGGTAAATCGTATGTTATCGTTGGTAACATGCTTGCCAGCGCTTCACCAATAGCTATCCCAAATCCTTCCTCATGGCTTGGAAAAACAAACAGTTTACTCGCTTTTATTATTCCAAAAGCATCTTTATCATCAAGATAACCAAGTAGTCGAATATGTTGTTGTAGATTCTTTTGCACAATCGCTTGTTGTAAAAATTCGAGCTGATGTTTATTGCCAGATCCAATAATTCCCAATGTTGCTTGCGGGAGTTCTTTAATAACGAGACTCCATATTTTTACTACATCATATACTCCCTTTGATTTGTGAATACGACCCATAAAAACAGCGTCAAAACCGGCTGTCGCAGGAGAAATCGATTGAATTTTTTTGACATCAATTCCTAAATGATTGACTTTAATTTTATCCTTCTGAAAACCAAATGATACCAAAGTATCACTTAATAACGCGTTGTCTAAAATAACTGTGTCGGCAAAACGTTTAATGAAAAAGAAGCTGATTCGTTGTGTAACCGAGGGAATGAATCGAGAATATGGAATTATATGGAAAATTTTTTGCACCCATCTAACACTTCCCCGATAGAATATTTTTCTTAATAAAATAGGGAAAATATCAGGTAAAGTATCAGAGGTTCCATAAAGAATATCATAAGGTTGTTGAGGTGGAAATTTGATACACGCTAAGACAGATCGTACAAAATAAGTAAAGATGGTGTGCTTAAAATCAGACTCGGAGGTAGTTATAAAATATTGAGCGTGTAATCCTTCTCTTTCACAAAGCCCCCGGCCTAATTTGGGCGTTACGACAAATAAATCAAACTGCGGCAGCCGTTTAAAGATCTCAATAAAACAAATATCTCCTCCGCTCTTTCCATGTGTATAGGCGTTTAAAAGTGCAATAATTCGTTGTCGATTATTCGTTTTCATATAGAGTTAGACTATTAATCCACGCATTAAATGTAATATTCCTTCGGTGATACTTTTACAAAAAGTTAGATTATTGCGGAGGTAAGCTTGTAATAAATACATGACAATTTTTGACTTTTCACCAAACGAAAGACTAGCGTGAACTAGCGTTTTTACAGAATTAACAAGATCATATACATAGAAAATCGGGAAAAAAGAATAGCGTATCATAACCCGTAAAACATCTGAAGAAAATACCCGATTCCTCAAAATGTCATATTTGACAAAATAATATCCAGTATCGACTTTATTAAACAGAGTTTTCGTCGTGTATACCATCTTACCTTCTAGAAGAACTTTAAAAATAGTAAGGTAATCACTACTTCTGAAAAAGGGACGAGATGAACTTTGATACCCTCCAACTTTTTTTATATTTTCAGTAAGGTGTATCCCATAAAAAAACGATAGCTCTCCTGTCTTTATGAAATTAACTAACGTCTGGTACCTGTTTTCGTTATTGGTAAAGCTTCGAGGCTTATTATGATAATGGCGGCCATTTGAAATGTTATCAAAATTGCTTACAGCCAGAACAGCATCAGGATGCAACTTCATTAATGAAACAAGTACTTTTATATAATTTACATCCCAATAATCGTCGTTCCCTGCCCACATGAAATATGTGCCTTTTGCCATTTTTAGCACGAAATTAAAATTTCTCAAAAACCCAATATTTTTTTCCTGTCTTATATACTTAATGCGTTTATCTCTGTGAGCATATCTCTGACATATCATTTCGGTGGCATCTGTTGACGCATCATCCGAGATAATAAGCTCGAAATCTTGATGTGTTTGTTGAAGTAGAGTTACGATGGCTCTCTCTATATATTTTTCTGCGTTATAAGCAGGCATGCCTATTGAGACTGATGGATGGTGATTTACTTTGTTATTCATAAGGATTATCTTAAAAAAGCTTTTTTATGATCTATAGTATACTGTAATGGTATGTCTTTTATACAACGTTTCTACACGCTAAAGTATGTCAACGTGATAATCTTATTTGGGATAGTGCTTCGGGTAGTTGCTATAGTATTTACGCCAGAGATCGCAGATGCAAAAAATGCCCACCAAATAGGCGAAATCTTTCTTAAAACCGGAGAAATATACAAAACTGATGTTCTTTATCCTTATCCACCTTTAATAATTATCTATGTAGGTTTTGCTTCTTACGTAAGTACCGCTCTTCATATTCCTTTTGTATACCTTCTGAAACTTCCTCCATTTATTGCTGATATTAGTATTTTACTAATCCTTAATAAGATTCTAAAAGACAGAAGACTCCTTATTTTTTACTCTCTCAATCCAATACTGATTACTGTTTCAAGCGTTTTTGGAAAAGAGGACCCAGTTGTCATACTTTTAGCCTTTCTCGCTTACTTGCAGATACGAAAGAAAAAATCATACCTCATGTCAAGTTTACTGCTAGGTTTTTCGATATGGATTAAAACATTTACTATTTTGCTTCTTCCGGTCTTTGTAAGTCAAGTAAAGGGGATAAAGAATAAAATATCCTATGTGTTATTATGTCTCGTACCGTTTGGGCTTATGTTACTTCCATTTCTCGTGAGTGATTTTTCTAATATCAATCGCAATTATTTCAGTTATACTGGATCTGCTGATTATGGATGGCTTGCGATATTAAAAACTGCCTCAGGTATCTTAGCAGGTACCTCTATTAACTTTACTCCTCTAAACGCGTCGTTAGGCACATTTTTGAATCTCAGTAAGTACTTATATTTGATTATCTATGGCATACTTCTGATTTATAACAGAAAAAATACTAGTGTACTTCACAACATTATTTGGATTTTCCTTCTATTTTATATTATCTATGGCGGTATAGGTACAAACTACATGTATTGGATATTGCCTTTCTTGTTTCTTACTGAACAGCGCAGTATAATCATCCATTATACTCTCTTTGGTTTTACTGCTCTTAGTGCGTATATATTGGTCCAATTTTATTCACCCATCTTACAATATTACAAAAGCATTTGGTTTCTTAAGTCGCCATTATATCTTAATATATTTTATATCATTACCCTCAGTTTTTTTTGGATATTCTTAATAAGAACGTATGTTAATACTCAGAATTTATGGAGACGTGCTGTTGATAAACCCATAAATCTACATTAAAATATGCGAATGCCAAAACTAACCAAATATCGTTTAAAAATCAGAGACAAATACCTACAAAAAAAGTGTAGAGTATGCGGTGGTAAAGAACTTTATACCTTCCTTTCCCTTGGTTCAATGCCAATTCCAAATGGATTTCTTCTTGAAGCAGAACTTAGCAAAAATGAACCTTTTTATCCTTTAGGAGCATTAGTATGTAAAAAATGCTGGTTAGTGCAGCTGACTCATGTGATTCCTCCTGATCTTATGTTCAAAAATTATCTTTATATTCCTTCCACCTCAACAACCATGTTGCAGCATTTTAAATCCATGGCTGATCAAATTATCCAGTCTTATTCTCTTTCCAAAAACGATCTAGTAATAGATATTGGAAGTAACGATGGGACTTTGCTTGGATTTTTTAAAGAGCAGGAAATTAAGGTATTAGGGATTGATCCTGCGTCAAATCTCGCGCAAGTTGCCCGAATGAAAGGTATAGACACGATAGATGAATTTTTTACATCATTTTTAGGAAAGAAATTAAGAAAAGACGCAGTGCGAGCGAAAATCATTACTGCAACAAATGTTGTAGCGCATATTGACGACCTTCATGAATTATGTGAAGGTGTCGATCAGTTGTTAACAGATGACGGTGTTTTTATTGGAGAGTTTCCTTACCTCGTCGATCTGCTCAATAAAAATGAGTTTGACACTATATATCATGAGCACCTTTCCTATTTTTCTGTGCATCCTCTCATAAAACTTTTCTCGATGCACAACATGAAAATAATTGATATAAAAAAAATGTCAACTCATGGAGGTTCTATCAGAGTTTTTGTTGCTCGTAATACTTCTAATTTTGAAGAAAAAGACTCAGTAGATGAATTTATACAAGAAGAGAAGCTGCGAAAATTAGACCAGATTACAACTTACGACGAATTTGCAAGAAGAGTTCGAGTGATTAAACGTGATCTCATCAGTTTCCTGAAACGTCTCAAAAAACAAGGCAAAAGAATAGTCGGTTATGGAGCTTCTGCTAAGGGAAATGTTTTACTTAATTATTGTGCTATCACAACAGGTTTGCTTGATTATGTAGTGGATTCTATCCCTTACAAACAGGGAAGATATACGCCTGGAACTCATATACCAATTTATCCAGAAAGCAAACTTGAAAAGGATATGCCAGATTATGTGCTACTTCTTGCATGGAATTTTGCAGATGAGATACTGCGTAAGCAGATTAAGTACAGGGAAAAAGGTGGACAATTTATTATTACTATCCCCTATCTTCGTATCGAGTAGTTTGGCACCTATTATTATTTCTGTCGCGATAAGTTTTTTACATTAAAAAGTTCAAAAGCTAATTCTGGTATAAAGTACGTAATCATTTGACTTAAGCTTGCTACTATAAACCAGAGAGGACGTGGCCAAAAACGAATGGAGGTTGTAAGATCTGCGTCTTTCGTATCCGCTTCTCTTTCAATTCGAAGATACTTTAATCCTGCTAGACCATAACTTTTATATCCTAAGTTACGCATTGAAGCTACACTCCAACCTGAGAGATGTTTTTGATATGGGTTCTTGTCATATTCTTTTTGTTCAATAAATCCATTTGGACAGGAGACAATCACTTTTTTTTTTTTTTTTTTTTCTATTTTTCTCAATAGTGTTTCTCCCTCTTTCTTTGATAAGTGTTCTAGCACTTCAAGCAATATGACTGCGTCAAAAGATTTCGGTTTAAAGTTTACATCCTGAATTTTTTTGTTTATATATCTTGAATGAATTTTCTTTTTTTTTGACAGGATTAAGTATGGCTTAAACACTTCAACTCCCACACTATACTTGATATTTTTACAGTATTGTAATGGAGAATCAGAGCCGCATCCTAAGTCAAGCACGCTATCACAATCACGCAACTCTTTTTCCAAGCAATAAACGAGAGTGGGTATAAGTTTTCTTACGATCTTATTATGGTAAAGTACCTTAAGAAGCTCTTTCATTGTTTTAAGGGTTTAGAATATATGATAATGTCTGCTTGTTGTTTTTTATCCACTTGAAAATATCAATTACCACATTTTCTACAGATAATGTAGGTTTCCATCCACAGTAATTCGTAAGTGCAGAGTAATCGGTGATGAAAATTGGCAGGTCTGCAGATCGATTTTCTTTTCTCTTCGTAATATTGATTTCATTTCCAACAATTTTTTGGCATAGTAAAGTAAGTTCTTGTAAAGATATACTATTCGTCTTGCCGCCGCCAACATTAAAAGTTTTACTATTAAACTTATCGATATCTTGTATCTGCATATTAAGAAGATTATATAAATCTTCTATATGGAGAACATCTCTTACTTGTTTTCCAGTTCCACCAAACCCTATATACTCTAATTTTCTTTTGAAGTAATGTGTAGCAACCCAAAAAGAAATAATTCCTTGGTCGCCTTTACCCATTTGCCAAGGTCCTGCTAATAAGCCGCATCGGTTTACCACTGATTTAATATCATAGTATTTATTGTATTCACTAATCAAAAGTTCGCAAGATAATTTTGTTGCTCCATAAAATGATCTACTTCCTACAAGTGGTAACTTCTCTGAAATTCCTTCCTGAGAAATACCTGTGGTATGTTGTTTAGGTGCAAATTCAAATCGTGTTTCCAATTCAAGAATATTCGCATGAAGTATCGGCTCGATGGGGTAAACTCTACTAGTGGATAGAAAAATGAAATCGCTTTTTTTTTCTTTGGCAAACTCCAAGCAGTTTATGGTTCCCAAGAGATTAATGTTAATAACCTGACGCAATGATGATACAATTCCTGCTAATACAGAAGGCTCTGCAGCACATTCAATGCACAAGTCCACATTAGTTAGTTGGCTGAAATCTTCCTGATTACGAATGTCGCCATGTATGAAAGTAATACCTTGCCTTTGAAGTCGAGCTATATTAAGTTCAGATCCTCTCCGTGTTAAGTTATCGAAGCAATATATATGGGTATTAGGATAGTCACGTTTTAATTTAAACGCAATATTTGATCCAACAAAACCTGCGCCCCCGGTAATGAGAATATGCTTATATTTCATTGATTTAAAAATGTCCTGATGTACACAAATCCTCAAGTATCTGGTCAATATTATACCTAAAATCCCATTCCGGGTAATGAGTCTTGAATTTTTTTACATTTGAAATATACCATATATGGTCACCTATACGATGTGTTTGAATATATTCAATGTTGGCTTTTTTACTGAGAATTTTCTCAATCTTTTCTATTGCTTCTAAAACAGAAATATTTGAATTGCGTGATCCACCGATATTGTATGCCTCGCCTTTTTTTGGATTTTTATATACATGATAAAAAGCATTTACTAAATCATATGAATGAATATTATCCCTCACTTGTTTTCCTTTGTATCCATTAATAGTATATTTCTGCCCGGTAGCAATACACTTTACCAAATATGAAAGAAATCCGTGAAGCTTTGTTCCAGAATGGGCGGGGCCAGTTAGGCATCCTCCTCTAAAAACTACCGTGTTTAAATTAAAGTACTTACCATATTCTTGAACCATTACGTCAGCAGCTATTTTTGAAGCTCCAAATAAACTATGCTTTGAATTGTCAATACTCATAGTTTCATCAATACCGTGATAGTAGATGTGTTGTTTCGGAAGTTCATAGCGTAAGTCTTCTTCGATGAATGGTAAAGAATTCGGCCTGTCACCGTAGACTTTGTTCGTTGACGTAAATATAAAGACTCCATCAGGAGAATACTTGCGATAGTTTTCAAGAAGAATTAACGTTCCATTAGCATTTATCGTAAAATCAGTAATTGGTTCCTTTGCTGCCCAATCATGTGAAGGTTGTGCTGCAGTATGAATAATTAATTCAAAACGTTGAGATTTAAAGATGTCTTCAATTTTATTATTATCTCGAATATCAACATTATAGTGTTTATAACGACGGTAAGTTTTTTCCAGTAGTTCTCTATTCCACTCCGTACTCGCATCATCTCCAAAAAAATATTTCCTCATGTTATTATCTATTCCCTGTACCTCAAATCCTTTCTCGATAAAGAACTTCACCGATTCGGAACCAATAAGTCCATTGGAGCCGGTAATAAGTACTCTCTTTTTCATAACATAATAAAATCAACTAACCTTATGACTTTCCCAGAATATGTGTCTTATGACAAGACAAGAAGAGAAGCTTTACAGACTAAATTACTTTTTACTTTTGTGTTTTATTAGGTTTTTAAACTTACAATGGATAAGTTGATTTATACCAAGTGATTGTTTTCTTAAGTCCCTCGTCTATAGAGTGTTTCGGTTCCCATGCTAAATATTTCTTTGCTTTTTCAATTGAAACATATTGTGTTCTTATTTCTTGTTTTCGTCGATGCGAAATTAATCGGGGTTTTATATCAGGATTGCCGAATAAATTTACTATTTTTTTTACTATTGTACTATTGTCGAAATGTGCTCCCGTTCCTAAGTTAAAAATAATATTTGTGTTATTTTTTCCTAAGTCTCTAATTTTTTTCGCCAACAGAATATAGGCATCAATAACATCATCAATAAATATATAGTCTCGCGTAGTCTTATCAGAAAATATTACCGGCTTCTTATTTTCTAAGAGCGTGACGATTGTTGCTGGAACTAGTCTATTATTAAAGTCGTAGGGTCCATAGATATTAACAGATCTCGCAATAGCTATTGGAATGTTATAGTGAGTTGCGTACGTTTGTGCTATTATGTCAGCACATACTTTAGATGTTTCATAAGGGCCAGTTGGTTTAGGCGTATACTTTTCTAAAAAAGGCAATCTATTCTTTCCATAGACATGAGTTGTAGAGGCTATAACTAGTCCTTCAATCTTATGTTTTCTGACTGCTTCAAGAATATTAAGTGTTCCCTTTATGTTTATTTCAAAGGTTGTGACCGGATTAGTGCTTGCCTTTTCAACTAACGATTGAGCTGCAAAGTGGTAACAGTAGCTAAACGCTTCTCTTTTAAAAAGGCTATCAATAATATCACTTTGCAAGATATCTTGTATGATAACTGTCAGTTTACTATGAGTTTGTTTAGTGTCAAGAAAAGAGGGATGAGAAATTTTCTTATTGTATAAGGCGTATACGCGTGCGCCTTGTTCAAGAAGCTTTATTGTCAAGTTACTACCGACAAAACCAGATGCGCCGGTAATAAGTACTTTTTTATTCTTCCAAAAGTTTGTCATATGCTTTTTCTGATGAAATTTTTTATGAGAGTATATCCATATATATTTACTATTGCGAAGCATACAAAGGGATGGACAAACCAAGCTACATCACGGATTTTTAACCATCCTCTTATGCTATCAATAAGTGGTCGTATAAATGTGGTTGCATAAAGTATAAAGAGTAAAAGTCCGAGAGCATCCTCAGGAAAACAGTATACACTGTATCTCCGTGAGCTAAAATTATTTAGATAGTACTGGTCAACGAACTGTTTTCTCCGATTTAAATAATTAAGAAACCTGCTATTTGTAAGATGTACAATATCACTTTTTATAAATGCATATTTGTTATAGCCATGTTTAATCAAATCGACATTAATATCGATGTGAAAAAATTTACTCGGTTCATGTTGCGATTTCTCTAAAAATTTCTTTCGAATTAAAAAACCATTTGCTCCCAGGGTAGGGATATTTCTCGGTTTTTTTTTATCAAATTCGACTAAATAATAATTTCCATAATTTTTGGATATTCCTCTTAAATTATAACAATTATGGATATAATCCATCCTATCTGCTTTTCAAAGATAGTATGTTAGAGGATCGTTGACACCAAACAGCGCAAAATAGCTATCA
>CAZHGF010000024.1:0-11289 GCA_964531945.1 uncultured Gammaproteobacteria bacterium
CCGCTCGTTTTGCCATAATGTAATTATACAGGAAAAAAGGAGAAGTTCAACTAATAGCGTGGCGCGCGTCGACTACGGCAGCAATGCCATCGCGATCATCCAGGTTACGAGAGACGACCCTCCGTAAGAAATAAGTGGTAAGGTAATACCGGTAATGGGCATTATGCCCAAATTCATACCAATATTCACAAAAACCTGCACGATAAAATAAGAAAAAAAACCTATGGTAAAGAGAAACTTAAACTGACTATCTTCGCTTTTTTCTCCATAGTAACGGAATATCTTTTTGAGGAGTATTATCGCTAAAATAGCGTAGAGCACTATCACCGTAAATCCTCCTACAAACCCGAACTGTTCAACGAGAGATGAGTAGGCAAAATCAGTATGGTTTTCCGGTAAAAACAGGAGTTCTGACTGCGTACCCCTCCCGAGTCCTTTCCCGATAAACTTACCCGATCCTACCGTGATGATTGCCTGAATCATGTTATAGGCATTCCCGCTTTGATCAAGGTGGGGGTTTAAGAAAGAGAGGATTCGCGCCTTCTGGTACTCCTTGAGCAGCATCCATCCCAAGGGAAGTATAAATACTGTAAGCATGGAAAGTTTGAGAATACTGCGTTTTGGAATACCAGAAAAAAAGGTGATTGAAAAGAAAATTGTTGCAAAGATAATCGCATTTCCTAAATCCGGTTGCTTAAAAATAATGAGGGTAGGAATTAAAAAGTAAATGAGTGCTTTTACAAATACGCTGAACTCTTTTAGGCTTCGTTTATGTTTGATATAAAAATCCGCGATAAATATCGCAAAAAAAATCTTATAGAACTCCGATCCCTGAAACGAAAAAAAATAGAGATCAATCCAGCGCCGCGAACCCTTGACTTCCATCCCGATAATAAACGTAACAATCAGGATTGCCAAAAATATCCAGTAGAGGGGATAGGCGTTTGCGCGGAAGAAATGGAGCCCTGCTTTTTTGACGATAAGAAAAACAAAAACACCGATAAGTCCGAAGATAAGCTGGCTGCGAAAATAGAGATGGTTTATACCCAGAAGATTAAAAAGTCCAAATAAATATATGAAGGAGCTCGGGAGAAAATAGGCTGACATATCCTACTATTCTACTTTCATCGTATCTTCAAAAGCAATTGTTTTTGCAAGCACTTTCTTTTTAATCTCGTCGGCAAACGGCTCAAATTTTTGCGGGACGGTAAGTGATATTCTATCAGTGACTTTTACATTTTTTGCTTTTCTTTCCTGCTGTATCGCGCGAAGAAGTTCCCGCAGCTCTCCCTCCAGTCTCAACTCTTCAGTAAGATGAGTATCGTATGTTAGCACAATAGTATCTCCTGAACCTTTTTTCCACACTACTTTTTTAACATTTAATTCATTCATTATCAGTTTTTCATATTGTCTGAGAGCTTCTTTTTTTGTAAATGATTTCCCGTCTGATAGGTACATTGTTGTCAGTGCTAGTGGTTGTCTGACTTTCAGGTTACTGTCTTTCCGCGCCTTATGACCTGCTTCAACAATCTCCCGTACCAACTCCATATCAGTAAGTAACGAGTCATCTTTTTTGATCTTACTTGTATCCGGCCAGATCTCAAGATGTACCGATTCTTTTTCTTGAGAAAGGTTTGTATACATTTCTTCTGAGATAAACGGCATAAAGGGAGAAAGTATGATAGAAAGATTTTTGAGTATCCAGTAGGATGTTGAGTATAATGCGTTTTTATCTTCCAGATCTTCAGAGTTTACGCCAACACGCTCCCTGCTTCTCCTGATATACCATGTGGAAAAATCATTGACAAACCTTTCTATTTCGACAGCTGCATCTCTCGCGTTATAGTTCTTCAAAGATTCTTCAACCATTTTTACTACCATCACAAATCTGCTTATAATCCAGAGGTCAAGAACATTTTTTATGTTTTGCACGCTCAACGCTTCGCGCTTGGCGCTAAACTTATCCTGTAACGCGTAATCCACAAAAAACTTATATGAATTCCAAAGGATGAGATAAAACTGTCTCCGCACCTCATCTGCTTTTTTGTATCCAAACAACATATTATCTGCCGGGTTCTGGCGCGCGTACATCCAACGCATGACATCAACTCCGATTTTATCCGCTCCCTCATTAAACTCGATTGCGTTCCCCCAGCTTTTATGCATTGGCCTCCCATCTTCTCCAAGGAGTGTTCCGAATCCCAGTACTGTTTTATAAGGATTCGTATTTTCCAAAACGGTCGCCATGGCAATCAGAGCATAAAACCAGTTTTTGAATTGGCCTGGAAATGACTCGGTGATAAAGTCTGCCGGGAACCATTCCTGAAAATACGTTTTATCAGTGATATAGCTTAATTGTTTTGTCTTCGGATCAATGAGAGTTGAAAACGGGACAATACCGGCATCAAGCCACGGGTTACCGACATCATCGATACGGGAAACAGGATCTCCGCATTTCTTGCAGCGGATCGTAACTGCATCGATAAATGGTTTGTGGGGCGTCTTTCCCTCAAACTGATCCCATCCGGCTGCAGCTCGTGCTTTCAGTTCTTCGTATCCTCCTAATACTTCAAACGCACCGCATGCTTTACATTCATAAATAGGGAGCGCGAGACCCCAGTAACGCTTTTTCTTACTGATCAACCAGTCATGCATGTTTTTGAGCCAGTCGAGTTCACGATCAAGTCCAAATGACGGCATCCAGACAATCTTCTTCGCAACCTCCATCATTCTCTCTCTTAATGTTTTATTGTGCGCTTCACGCTTGGCGCTTGACGCTTTGCCCTTTTTGTCCATCGCAATATACCACTCATCCGCGACTTTCCATACAAGCTCAGTTTTGCAGCGCCAACATGCCGGATACCGATGTCGATAATTCATTGTTTTGAATAAATACTGTTTTTTATCCGAATGTCTCAAATACTCGATAATAAGTTCTGGATGCTTTTTTGCATTCTGACTACTAAGTTCTCCCATACCTTCTAGATATGTTGCATTATCGTTAATAACAGATATCAAGGGGAGTTTATATTTCTTTCCTAATTGAAAATCTTCCTGTCCAGCACCTGGTGCAACATGTAACAAACCTGTCCCCTCTGTATCAACCACGATGTCGCTTGCATCGATTACAGTATGAAAAACCTCTGAATTTTGGCTTTTTGCTTTTTGAACTCTATCCAGCTCATCAAAGGGAGCAGTGTAGGTAAGATTAAGTAATTGATCATTCGTAAGAATTGTTCCTGTTGATCGAATCTCTATTCTTTTGTAGTCCCTTGTTGAATCCGCATTGGTCATAACCCACTCTTCGAGGGATAGTCTAGGTATTTTCATTGTATCTCTTGGTGGCACCGATCTCCCAGCTTCACCTTTTGTCAGTAACACATAAAGATCGTTAGATTCTGGATTTTCCCATAATGCATACTGAAATTTTGTATTGATGCCAACCGCTACATTTGCAGGAATAGTCCATGGAGTAGTTGTCCAAACAAGTAAGTATATTTTTCTATTCTCATATTGTTTCCCTACCACTTCCGGATTTAGAACCGGCAGTCTAAAAATTACGGTCTCATGAACTACTTCTTTGTAATCTTCAGTGAGCATTTCGTGCTGTGAAATTGCAGTTTCGCATCTTGGACACCAAGGAACAGAATCGTGCCCTTTATAGATCCATCCATTCTCATAACATCGCTTTAAGAAATGCCAGATCATGTAGTTATTTTCCGGACTCATGGTAAAGTAGGAATTGTCCCAATCCATGAAATACCCTAAACGTTTTGACTGGTCTGTCTGGATACCGGCAAATTTTACAACCCGCTGTTTACACATCTCAACAAACTTTGCAATCGATGCCTTTTTATCGCCAGGAACAAGATTCTCAATATCATGTTTTGTTTTCGTCCCCAGTTCCTTCTCAACCTCCACCTCAACCCATAATCCCTGGCAGTCAAAGCCGTTTTGAAACCGTTGCCTAAACCCAAGAAGATTATAGAACCGCTGCCACAGATCTTTGTAGGTACGACCCCATGCGTGATGTACTCCCATCGGGTTATTTGCCGTGATCGGCCCGTCAAGGAATGAAAATCTTTTTGAAGAAGAGTTATTATTACTGAGATATTTTTCTACCAAACCTCTCTCATACCATTTTTTAATCCAGTTCTTCTCCATCTGGGGAAAATCGATCTGTGCCTCAACCGGTTTTAGCATATATGAAGATATATTATACAAAATAGCAAAAGTAAACGAAGAGGTTACCTTACCTGTCTTAAAGAGGCAGGTATGTGTATCGCCCAGGAACGAAGATTCGCGCCATTTCTGATCGATCCATCAAAACCAGCAGTGACGTAGTGCGGCAGGGCATCCTGCGCGACAAACCCTGATAAGTGAAGATGAGCGCCTGGCACTCCTGCCATAAATACATGCTTTGGATTATTACTATGAAACTGAACTGCGTGCACTCTTCCATCTTCTCTTTCAAAACCCGGCACCATCGTTCTGGTGAATATACCGGCAGCGGTAGTACAACGCGTTAACGGCGAAGGGAATACATCTTCAAATGCTGCTGTATAATGATCATCCCATAATCGAAGCCTTACCTGCTCTGGTAACTCCCTCTTTGTAACTGGAGTGCTCACATTTGTTAATTGAGCGGTACGCAAGTCATACCGGACGCCAATCGGACGCTGAGTACGATAATGAGTTCCGGCCACCATAACGGAAACTGGCTCCGACACTCCATATAATCTTTTTTGTTCAATGACTACTGTTACGTCACTTTCTTCAAAGCTACTCCCATCACGACCCTCCGAAACAATGGTTTTTCCTCCTAATACCAAATGAGGACTATCAGCATCATAATAAAGACACCAATGTGAAGTGAGCGCTCCGTTAGATATAAGAAGCTCTGGTGGAAGTGTATATCCGGTACTATCAGCCAAGTAGCTCTGAATCTCCTCAATAGAAGCGGGAATTTCTGTAGTTTGCCCTTCACGAACTCTATGAACGGTATCTGCAAGCGGGGGAACTTTTTGTTTTCCCAAGAGAGAAAGGAGTCTTAAGCTGACAAGTGTGATTTGTTCTAATGGAGGTTGTAAAATGTCAACTTCTCCTTGATGCCCATCTGGGTTATATGTTCCTTCTTCTATGCTTACAGAACTCATAGGCGGCGTCCATTCCAACTCTCTTTTTATTAAGATTCAAGACTTATTTCTTCCGTATGTATGCGGGGATATTAAACTCATCATCTTCATCAAGGAAATCATCTTCTGCGATTGGTTCTGAGGGAATTGGTTGCTCTTTTTTGGGAGTAATAATTTCTTCAGGAGCGGTGATGGTAGTCGCGACCGGGGAAGTAAGCGGTTTTGACTCTCTCTGAAACTTGAAAAGCCGCAGCTTGTTTTCATCAAACTTAGTCGCAATCAATGTTATTTTAACCTGATCCATCATTTTCTCATCTATTGCCGCGCCGAAAATAATATCGGCTTCAGGATCGACCGTTTTCTGAATAATCGAAGCTGCTTCATCTACTTCAGCCATTGATAAATCCGGTCCGCCCACAACATTAAACAATATTCCTCGCGATCCTTCGATAGAGATATCAAGAAGAGGCGATGAAATGGCTTGTTTAATGGCGGCGATTGCGCGCTTATCCCCAGCTCCAATACCCATACCCATAAGCGCAGTACCGGCATTACTCATGACCGTCCGCACATCAGCGAAATCAACATTTATGAGTCCGGGTATTGTGATCAGCTCTGCAATCCCTTTTACCCCCTGATGCAGTACTGAGTCTATTCGTTTAAAAGCATCAAGAATGGGAGTTTTCTTGTCAATAATCTGCAGTATCCGCTGATTTGGGACAATGATCATCGTGTCAACATTATCTTTGAGACGTTGTATTCCGTCCTCAGCAGCATTTTTTCTTCGTGACCCTTCAAAATCAAACGGTTTTGTCACCACGGCAACAGTAAGAGCTCCTGTTTCTTTCGCGATTTCAGCAACTATTGGTGAAGCGCCCGTCCCGGTGCCACCACCTTCGCCAGCAGTGATAAATACCATATCAGCACCGGATAGTTCATCTTTTATCTGTTCTTTTGATTCCTCTGCGGCATTGTATCCTACTTCCGGATTTCCTCCCGAACCGAGTCCCTTCGTCAGCATCTCACCAATCTGAATCTTAATCGCAGCTTTATTATTAAGAAGTGCTTGAGCGTCAGTATTGATCGCAATAAACTCCACCCCAGAGATTCCACCTTCTGAGATCATTGAAGAAATGGCATTGCCTCCGGCTCCCCCAACGCCGACTACTTTAATTTTTGCCGCCTGCCCTGCTTTCGGTTTCACTAACATATATTTTCGTTAAGAAAAGTTGAAATTAACGTAGTTAGTTTAAATAGTTAGAATTAGTCGAAAGTTCGTCGGAATGAGCTATTTTTAACCATTTTCAACCAATTGAAACTAATTTCAACTAATTTTAACAGATTATAACTGAGTTTACGGTAGAAATTGTTTGAAAAGATCTTTGATTTTTCCAAACGAGTTCTTTATCGAGAAATCTTTCAGGATTTTATTGAAATCTTTCGTCTTGTGAGTTTGCCGGTAGGCTTGTTTTTTCCCGTAGAAAATCAGACCGAGTGTGGACGCGTACTGGGGATCAAGAATCTCATCGACGAGACCGGTAGCTCTTTCAGGAATACCTGTTCGTATGGGTAAGCCGATGATTTTCCTTCCAATTTCAATCATACCGATAGTAAGAGCACCTCCTCCGGTGATAACAATACCTGATGGGACAGCTTCGCCGAGTCCACTCTTCTCTATCTCCTCACCGATGAACTTATAGATCTCCTCAATACGAGGCGCTATTATTCCTTCCGCAACGCTTTTCATTGAAACGCCGCTTATGTCTTCAGGGAGGTTGAGTTCGGAGAGATCGAGCGAATCAAGCGCTTTTCGTTTTTTCGCATCACCGTAGACACCCGTTTGTCTGCTTAAAAAAAGTTTGATTTTCTCAGCCGAGTTGAGAGAAACCCTCAAACCAACTGCCACATCATTGGTAATATGTTTTGCCCCAATAGGAATCGAGGCTGAATAGGCAAGCGCGCCGTCAACATAGATACAAAGATCACATTTGCCTCCGCCGATATCAACAAGTACCACACCAAGGTCTTTTTCAGTATCCGAAAGTACTGATTCTGAAGACGCCAGTCCGGAGAAAATAAATCCGGCGTTTTGAATCCCCAGATCTGATAAGCACCGGTCGATATTTTTGAGATTAGTTGACGAAGCGGTAATAAGGTGAGTCTCTACTTCCAACCGCACCCCACTCATACCAACCGGATTTTTGATACCCGATTGTCCATCTACGCTATAATCGCGCGCGGAAATCTCAATGATTTGTCGCGTCGTGGAAAGTGAAATCGCCCTGGCCGCATCAATAACGCGTACAACATCCTCTTCAACTATCTCTCCTTGCGGGTTTGATACCGCGACGACACCATGTGAGTTGAGTGAAGAGATATGAGGACCACCTACTGAGGTAAACGCGTGGGAGATTTTGTGTCCACCCATTCGCTCTGCTTTTTCGACACTTTCTTCTATTGAACCGGTAACCTGCTCTATGTCTACGATTAATCCTTTTTTTACTCCGCGAGAAGGTGTGGAGTTAAAGCCGATAACGCGAAGTTCATCATGATCACTCGACTCTAATCCAACGACCGTTGCAACTTTAGAGCTTCCTATGTCAATTCCGCAAATCAAATTATCAGCCATGCCAATTACTATTGAGTAAACTGTATAATTGGTTTTTCAAACCGCAAATCGAGTACCTTAAAATCTCTTCCTTCTATTTTAAACTGCCGTAATATTGTCCCTAATTGATAGTCTTGTGTTGTTATATCCTTCTCTATCGTAAAAAGTATCCTCTTATCGTGTAATTGTAATGCTATCATATCCAAACCGTTAATATCAATAGTATTAATTCTTAGCCCCAAGTCAAGCGCGGATAGGAGAAAATGCAGTCCGGTCGCGATATCTTTTTGGTTCAGATACTCACCACTCTGGGTCTCTTGAAAGGAGAGTTTTTGGTAGTATCGTATCAGTGGATATGTCCGATCATAGTCTTTTTTTTTAAACAGAACTCTCCCGTCACCGCTAACGGCAAAATATCCCGCATCGGCCTGGAAGTAGGCGAAAGGTTTATAGAAAGTAACCGTAACTTGCAATCTATCAGGATATTGCTTCTTTACGACTACTGACTTTACGAGAGCGTTATATCTTTTAATTGTTTTCTCAACTTCTTGATCATCTACAAATGGCAGAAGTTGCCGATAATATTTGGGAAGCCCAGTAAGAGAGGTTTTTTGATGAGTACCATAGACTTCTATAGTTTTGACTCGAAAAACCTCCTCAGCAAGAAAAATGACGCTAATACTCACGAATACTCCCAACACTATGAGAAGATGCTGCTTACCTATTTTGAGTAACTTCGGAAATGATTTTTTTTGCTGCATCGGGATAGATATATGAACTCAGTTTGTTATAATTTTGCCTATACTGATCTATATTGTTCATCATTTTTTGCACTAAAGCAAGCAGTTGGCTACTCCGGTCATATTGATTAAATACCTCAGCAACATTATGCTCTTTTAAGATCTGAGCCTGGCGAGACTGTTCACCATTCGCAGACCACGGGAGCGGAATGAGAAGCGCTGGTTTCTGAAGAGCGATAAGCTCAGAAAAGGTATTAGCTCCAGAACGGCTTATCACAAGATCAGCAGTGGAGTACACAAACCCGATTTCCGATCCCGTGATATGGAGTCTGAGAACATAACGCTCCTGTAATGAAGATGGAAGTGATGATCGAAGTCTTATCAGATCTTCATAATCATGATACTCTTTGACGTTTCCCGTCTGATGAATAACAGTATATTTTTTAAGGAGTGACGGGATAATGTTTTTTACGTGGCCATTAATGCTGTGTGAGCCTAAAGATCCGCCGGTAATATAAATCACTTTATGATTCTTATCAATGATAAATGGCTTGTTGATAACTTTATGAACAACCTTTCTCACTGGATTTCCGGTAATCACTACTTTTCCCTCAGGAAAATACGGTGTTGTTTCGGAAAAACTAACGAACACTTTTTTTGCAAAAGCCGCTATGAATCTATTTGTCATCCCTGGCTGTATTGTTTGTTCGTGAGTGTAAACAGGAATTCTTAGCAAATAAGCGATTGCGCAAACTGGTAATGCAATATATCCGCCAAATGAAAGTACTCTATCAGGTTTATATCGAGTTACTATTAAAAACGCGTGGAGGAATCCTATTGGAATCAGTGCCATACTAACTAAATTTTTAAGAGAAAACATGCGGGTCATCCTTCCTGCCAATAAATGAATAAACAAAACATTTCGGGCGGTAACCTCTGAATACTCAAATGTAAGAGTTTTTTCCCGATCGGTATTGTATTTTCTCCCAACGAAGATAACATCAGCTAAATTATCGTTTACCATCTCATCAAGGCATGCCAAAGCAGGAGTGGTGTGACCGCCGGTTATAAGGAGTTTCATGAGGATATTGTAGCATGAAACATGGAACATGAAGCATGTAACATGAAACACATTATTTTGTTCTCTTGTTTCATGATTCATGTTTCAGGTTTCATATTCCATGTTTCATCATTCATGTCACATGCCACTTATCGAAAATGCAGGGAGTCAATCAGGTTCGGATCTGATCCAACCGCGATTTCTTCCGGGCTTAAATGGTATTTTTCAATCTTAAAACCATCGCCTGTCCGCACAACACTCTCTGGTTTCTTTTTGATTTTTACCTGATTTTCTGTCCACCAGTCACCGTTTAAATATGGTTTATCCCCAGGCGGAGGTGCTATGAGCAAGTAGGTATACTCCTTTTTCTCAAAAGGGTATGCCTTTTTGTCCTTAAATTTCTTCTGCCAGTAATTCATGCCATACCGAAATGAATACCCGAGCTGGTCTGGAGTAAAAATATAGTAACCAAACTCCTTATTCCCATCTTTATATACCTGCTGCGCAACGCTACTGTAAAACTGCCACGTTGCTCCGGATTTTCCGCTCTCATTGTAAAACTTTAGAGCTTCTCTTAATCCTACCGATACATTGAACAGGTAAATGAAGAGGAATATACTGATAAATATTTTTTTGGGAAGATGATGGTAGAGTGATGAAAATAAGAGAATGGCAATAGGAAAAAAGGGCCAATAATAGTAACCCCACATCACTCCCTTATACATGAGTCCCATCAACCAAAAACCACTATAGTAGTAAAAAAACAAGGAAAAAAAGGCTTTGTATTTAAGTTTTTTCTTTCGGAATAAGTACACAATAGAACCAAGGAAAAAAAAGTTAACACACAGATTTAATATAATGTTCGTGGATGGTAAAAATCCAAAACCATCGACAAAACTTCCTTTAAGACGGGTAAGAAAAAGATCGGATAGTTTGAGAAGTCCTGGACCACTTTTTTGATGGATGTAAGAAATAATCGCGTTAAGCTGTAAAAAATCATGTTTCAACTCAAATACGATAAACGTTGATAAAGGAACAAGCAATATTAAAAACGCAGCAAAATGGTAAAGTTTTACTTTTCGATAGAGGAGGTATATAAAGGTTAATAACAGTATGGGCCCGCCCCAGGCCATTTGAAACTGAATAATAATTCCCAGTACAAATAGACTCAAAATCAAATGAAGAAAACGCGCGGAGCTCAGATATTGAAGAAACAAGTAATAAAAAATTGGTGAAAGGAGAACTGCTCCGAACGGGTTAAATAAACTTTTCGTATATAAAATAGTTAGTGAGGAAAAAAGGAGCGCCGCAAGCAACCCAACTGTTTTCGAAAACAATCGAGAGCCAATAAGGTACATAATATAAATTGAAAAAACGCAGAGCAGCAGCCAGAACCAGCCAACAATTCCCGGATTTCCTCCTCCGGTGATAAAGGCGGGAATCTGCAAATACAACCATAATGGGCCATGAAAAACACCCGATATCCCACCCGACCGGGGGCCAAGAAGGGTTATGTTTCTATTATCAACGATATCTTCAACGAGTAAAAAATCGCGCGCGATATCGGTATGAAAAAAAATGTCAGATTTAAGAAGATGCAACGCGCTCAAAACTACTGTTATCAACAGTGCAGTAACTAATAAGCGCCTATAATGTTTATTAATAAACTGGGCTATTCTCTTCATGATGAATATAATGTTTATAACCTTTCTGCGGACTAATAGTCCGCAGTTTTAATGTCTTGGT
>CAZHGF010000025.1:0-11093 GCA_964531945.1 uncultured Gammaproteobacteria bacterium
TGCCACACATTTTTGTTCCTTGAGTCCCTACGCTCCATATATAGAGACAATCCTCTTTTAGTAAATAGCTCTGAGATGTTTTGCCCTCCTTTTTTTGTACTAATATATTCTTGTTCTTGATCTGTACATCGACAGTCAGACTGGTATTTGCGTATTTACAGATCCAGGGCCCAGTTAGGTCAAGAGAAATGGATGAAGAACCCACTACTGCTGAAGGACTCACCTTTGCTGGTGAAGGAGTCATTGGTTGTCTTATTGGAGTACTGGTCACTCCTTTGATTCGTTTTTCAACCGCCAAAACAACACCGATAATAATTACCAGTGCCGGAATAATCAGTACGAAACGGGAAATATAAAGCATGAATGAATGCATAGGTTAATACATAGTAGATTCTGGAGTCTCCCGCCAAGGCGGTGGCATCCAGAATCTCTTATCAGTTCGTCTCAAAGAGAGTACTTTCTGTATCCCCTTTTCCATCTGGTAACATCTCCAGTCCTTTGATCTCCGCAAGTTCTTTTCCCATGATTCCCTCGAGTTCTCCATGCATTTCATAAATGCTGTCGGTGATTTTTTGAATGCTCATCTCCTGTTTTGCCCATTTTTTCTTAAAAAACGTCTTTTCTTTCTCAAGATCGTCACGCATTGACGCATAGACATCGGCAATAGCCTGCATTCTGTTGGTAAACTGAGCGCTCGTCAGGTAGTTCCACAGGATATCTTTTTTTTCGTTATTTCCCTCAACGGCAGATCTAATCATCGCCACTCTCAGCATCCCGGATCGAAGCACCGCGGCAAGACCGATCATACACCCGAACTCTCCCACCCACACGCCCTCATGCATCCCGAATGATTGGACTGTTGGGGGAAGCACCTGGGTGATGAGTACCCCAACATCTGCCTTCACCAACCGCTGATCATCTTTGAGTTTCGTAACCCATTCGTTGCTCCATGCTTTGGTCCTCTTAAACTCCCAGGCAATACTGCCAACCACTTTACCATAACTATTTTTGACAACGTGAATAAGATCGGCGCCATTTACCCCCTTTGGTACCTCCTTTATCTCATCATACGGGAACTCCTGTTTCAGGAGTTTCTCGAGTTCAAGCTCGAGTACCTCTCCCTGCATCTGCTGTGAACCTTGTTCCAACTTCCGTTTCAGCTCTTCATTTACTTTCAATGCATCATGGAGTTTTTTGGCCATCTCAAGCATCTTCAAGCGATTTGCTTCTTCAACCTGTTTTTTTGCTTCTTCTTTTATTTTTTCCTGCTCCTCAAGCATCTTTTTTTCCATCTCAATCCGTCGATGCTCATCCTGCGCACGCAGTTGACGCACGAGTCTATTCATCTCGAGTATCTGTTCCTGAAATGCCTGATTCTGTTTTTTCAGCTCTTCCGCTTCGTTTTTGCTGTCGCGAAGGTTCAGCTCCATTTCTCTCTGGATTTTTTCTTTGAGTTCTTTCTGAAGCTTGAGTTGCTGCTCCTTCTGTTGTTCTTCAAGTTTCTCTTTTTCTTCTTCTTTCCACTTCTTTGCGTTCTCCCACATTTTTTCGCGCTCCAGCTGCAGTTGCTCTTTTACTTGATGAGAAAGAGCTTCGGTTAAAGGAAGAGGCTTTTTACAATTTGGACAGATAATCTGGTCATTCATATTAAGTTCGTTTGTTAGTATATTAATTGGCCTACCTGCTCGCCTCGCGCCTGCGTCGACGCCAGGCGCTGCGAAGCGGGCCGGCGAGGCAGGTTAGCAAATGGTTAAATAGCTCGATGGCTCAATTGTTAGAGTATTAATAAAACCATTAAAACATGTAACCCCATAGAACCATATATTTTCCATGAATGGTAAACGAACTAACCAACTAACCCTCTATTATAAACGCTATTTCGTTAAACGGTGAAGAACGGCACTGACGATTGAGACAACTAAACTAAAAAGGGTTGCCCACCAAAGACTTTCTACGGTAAAACCCTTTACCAGGTTGCTTATCATCAGAACCAACAAACCGTTAATAATGAAAGTAAATAACCCCAAGCTCAAAATATTAATGGGGAGGGTGAGAAGTAAAATAATCGGCTTAATAAGGGTATTAACAACTGCCAGAAGTACCGCAACTATGACAGCTGTGGTAAAACTATCTACCCTTACTCCCGGCAGAATATAGGGAGCGACAAAGACGGCGATGCCGGTAATGAGTAGGTTCACCAGTGCTCCCATACAGACCATGGTAGCAGAATGTATGCTGCTCTTCAAGCACGTTGCAAAACACCCGTTCTCCATTTATACTACAAAGCGTCCATGGAACGTCCTAAACCTAACTTATCAGAACCAAGACGGGTATGGAAAAAACCCTCGCTTCTGGAAAGGGTTACCGGATCTATTAACGGAGCAAGAGAAACACTTCGTGTCGCAACAATATCGAAACGACGAGGTTTTCAAGATCATATCTATCCGGAGCAAATTGATCATGCTCGAGAACAAACACTGAAGAAAGGATGTCTGGGAATTTTTTGTATAGCAGTAGCAACCATTACTGCGCTCGCCGAATGCGGAAAGCTTAGATTACCTTAAGCAACCTGAAGAGAATAAAACTCAGGAAATAAAAGAGCACGACATGAAAAACCGGAAGATAAAGGGTCAGGAATATCGTAACGAGTGCGAGAATAAAAAATGCTTCGTTATGGATTGAAGGGAGAAGACCCTTGGTAATGAGCATAATGATTACAATAGTAAGGAGAACCTGCTTATCAAACCACCAGAGCGGCCACCCGAGAAACATCGCGACCCCCAAGAGCAACGCCGCAATCAGGAGAAAAACTTCCTTGGTATCAAAATAAAACGGTCCCAGATACATAATTTTACTATAAACCCCTTACTCCAAACTTTCAACTACATTTTGCGGAGGCGGGTTTTGGCCTTTTGGTACTTTAATTTTCACTATATGCCCTTTAATAGTATATTGATATTCTATATACTCTACTTCATTTTCCTTTACAACAGTGTATGATGCATTTTGATTCTGTTTCGCGTATACCCCTTTTGAAACTGCTTCTAAGGGGGCATCCTTCAGCTGTTCCTCAGCAGATTTTCTAAAGAAACTTGACGCTAGTTGTGTTACATTATTAGTTACAAGACGCATTCGCAGTGTTAAATATTTATCAAGATTTGGACGTAACCGAGGAGTATTGGCAACGAATACTTCACGACCGAGAAAAGAAACTAGTAAATAAGCGCTAACCATCACGCCAAGAATTTTTAAGTAGGTTATTTTATTACCCATAAAACTTTATTGTTTTCTACAGTCTAACTCAACTTCTAACGAATAGTCTCTCGTAGTAGGATCAACTATTGTAATATATTTTGTCGAAGGAATATAAGCACGACTGCGCTGCAGTTCTTGTTGACCAGGTAGCTGAGACTGAATTTTTGGTTTAAAATTACCCCAAGCTTTCAAAGTTACTGGTTCTTTATAGAGGAATGAGGTACTTGAAGTAAACTTAGAACTAATACCTCCTGATACCTTCATTACTTCTCCAACTTGTGTTCCCTGGGTATCTTCGAGATAAGCTCCAACAGGATAGGCATCCTCGCCACACGCTACTGCCTTTATCGTAACATACACATTGATTATTGGGGCTTGATAAATCAGGGACGCTGATGCAGTGCAGAAATTATTAAGACACAACCCGCTTACGCACTGATGATCTTCTAGGCAGAATGCGCCTTCAACTTGCGCAACGGGGATATAGGGTACTGGCGTAGCGGTAGACTGAGGTGCTTTTACCGGATCTGCGGTGGGAGCTACGCAAATGTTATTGTTCCCACAAACTCCTTGTCCAGTATCACAATATCTTCGATTAAATCCTCCCCTACATGGCCCGCCTAGCTGGCCTGCAGAAATTATTGGAGTTGGCAAGACACAGATATTATTATTTCCGCAGACTCCTTGACCAGCATCACAGTAAGGCCGCCCATTAAACCCTCCTCCTTTACAAGGACCTCCTAATTTTCCTTGACCCGGAGATCCTCCGGCTCCAGTATCAGATTCTCCTCCGCCACTATTTCCTCCTCTACCGGCAGGCTGAGGTCGAGTCTGAGGTGTAGGTTCATTTTTATATCTATCTCCAGCGCCAGGGGTTTGGAAAGAAAGTTGATCTTGAGGAGGAAATCCGAATGGACAGTCATATTCGTAAGCACCCGGTGTTTGTTTACAATATTGCCCAAAGCCACAATCCCCCCCTCTTAGCTTACCTCCCTCACAGTGTATGTATTTTGAACTGGTTCCACTAACACAGTATCCTTGCCCGTTATTAATAACTGTTCCAGATTCATCACTGAGATAACATTTCTCGGGTGTGGGAGTCGCTGGAGGAATATCTCGACGAGAAGAGGATATTGGCTGTTTCGTCGAACAATTTAACTCTTTTACATACCCTGGATACCCGCAGTTGAGATTATCTCCGCACAGTTCACCAGAAACGGCACATTTTCCTTCATAACAATGAGCACCATCTGACCTCTGTTCACTGTACATACATGTTTCGCCTTGTGACTGACCTTGTGAAGATGGCTGTTGCTGCCCAGGATTATTTACCTGAGGAGTCTGCGGATCATTAGGCGCAGGAATATCTTCAACACATTTTTCACTGGTGGGGCTACCGGTCTTATCCACCAATCGACCGGTACTGTCACAAACCCTTTCAATACATACTTTTAAATTAAGATTTCCGTCACAGTCTTTTCTCAAGCATCTATCCAATACTTCTCCAGGATTACATTCTTGTATCGCTCCCGCTTCGGGTACATTAACTGAACACACCTGCGAACATTCGGGATAAAGAAATTTCCACTGGCTGCCATTACACTGATACACCAGTGTTACTCCGGCATTCGCATCACATGATTGACGCTCACGGGGACTCATACATTTTGTTTTGTATTGTCCAGACTCAGCTTCAGAGCAGACACCCAACGTTTCTGCTGCTTTCGTCTTTGTCGTCTGTTTATTTTTGTTGAGAAAAACAGAAGAGACGAGAGAAGATACTCCCAGGATAATGAGAGTGCCGATCGTGATTGCAGTCGCAATCTCGCCCCGCTCCGGATTTTTCATGATTTATGATCACGATAGCAGAAGAAAAAATGGAATGCAAGAGGATACGCAAAGCGCCAAGCGCAAGGCGCATTAGTTCCACGCTACCCACGTAGCATACTTTTCACGAAGCTGATCTTCTGTCACGTTCACCGGTTGTAAACCCAATGTCTTTTCATATCCGATATCAAGTAACTCTGCGGCCCACATATCCCGTTCCAGTACTCCTGGCGTTCCCAATACGACAGTGAGTATTCTTTTTCCTTCCCGTTCTGAGACGACGACCGTCGTTGTACCGGCTTGTCCGGTATTGCCGATTTTCATACCAATGGTATTTGGATACACGCCAACTAATCCATTCCAGTTGTACAGAACATACCGTTTATGGTGATCCGTCGCTTCCATATATTCTGCCTCTTTTTTCACAATCTCTGCGATAAGCGGATAGTGAGAGAGAGCATAATGGGAGAGAATAGCCAGATCCTCAACAGTACTATAATTCTGTCGATCATCAAAACCCTGCGGATTTGCAAAATGGGTATTTTTCAAACCGATGTACTCTGCTTTCATATTCATGGCGTCTATAAAAACTTCCGTTCCATACTTGATGTTAATACCATCCTTCAGAGCTTCGGCTGCGTCATTTGCCGAGGTTAATAAAATGGCATTCAGTAAATCTCTCACCGTTATTTTTTCCCACGTCTCAAATACCAGTTTCGTCGGTATTGCTTTGGTGGCATTTTCAGATATCGATACCATTTCATCAGGATCAATAAGGTCGAGTGCCGTAACCGCGGTCATAATTTTGGTTAATGACGCGATGGGTAGACGCTTGGCAACATCTTTTTCCGCGATTATCTCACCCTTATCAAAATCAACGGCCGCATACGCAGATGCATTATCATAGAGTGCTGCTGCATAGGTACGGGAAACAAATGATGGAGTATCCTTTAACCGGTAGGTATTCATCTTCTGTTGTACTTTATCACGAACAACACTGAGCGCGCTGATTTTTTTATCAGAAAGAGGAGAAGTAAACTGAAACGCTCCGGGAATTATTTTGAAAGTAACATTCGATAACACGAGAATACAAATTATACTTATACAAATGTCTGTAATAGTGAGTCTTCTGAG
Source organism: uncultured Gammaproteobacteria bacterium (assembly GCA_964531945.1). GTDB lineage: Bacteria > Patescibacteriota > Microgenomatia > UBA1406 > GWC2-37-13 > CAZHGF01. The sequence goes on from CAZHGF010000025.1 coordinate 6,217, forward strand.
TTGATTAAACATAGAATTATTGACCGTGAACAGTTCCTGCCCCGCGAAGCTCTGGCGAACTGGGGAACTATGAACGATGAACTCAACACCCTCTACGCTCTCACCCCATCGCCCATAAATACTTATATGCCAGATTTGCAATCCACCATCCCTGATAATCAGGATTAATAGGAGCGCGGGCACTGATAAAATCACCGTTATTGGCAAGCGATGCGATACCGTAATCTTTAAAGTAAGCAGCGAGTATTTTTGCCGAGATGATAGGATTCAATGCGAGATTCGGATTCTCTACGAGATCATCTCCAATACCTATTCTTCTCCCCACATTTTTATAGTTTCGAAGATGGGTCAGCTGAATGAAGCCTCTTCCGAAGTAGTTTGTACCCCCTTCATATCCTAATCGCCGCGCGCTCTTACGGCCAAGTATTTCTTCTATCGGTTCAAATGTTCCAGCAGTTTCATGTTCGATGGTTGCAATCGCATAGGCAAGAATATTGGGTGTCAGGATATTTTCATCTTCTAACGCTTTTGCGATAACGGGAAGGTTTTTCTTCGCCGCCTTTTTGGCGCGTCCAGATAGATCTTGGGTCATGCGCTCGATGACATCTTGAGATAATGGGGTTGTAAATGTATTGCTGACATCACCGGTATATAAGGATTCCTGCTCCGCTTGGCGGTGGGGTTTGGGTAACGGATACGCATCGCCATTGCCATACCACGCTCTTTCAATGAAGAGTTTTTCTTGAGGAATATCATGCAATAATTGATTTATGGTACTGATGATGCGGCTCCAGAATTTCTGATTACTATATCCGTATAATGGGGAGATAACGGAAGCATTCTTCACTTCGGGGACTGCAAAATCATACGCATCCATGAAGATACCATCAGTTATGTTCGCGAGCTTTTTTTCATCAAAGAGTGAGTTATGGAGGGGAGTACTCGGTATCGACACAGTAACAATAACATCCTTGTTTCCGTCTTTTATCTGTTGATTGAGATTTTGAATAAACCGGGTAAAGGCTACCCGATATTGTTTGGCTTGTGGATCTTTAAAATCAAAATTGATATTAATGCCATCAATTTCTGTGGAAAAAACCTCATATGATATTTCATCAATAAGTTTTTGCTGAACCTCTGGATCATTAAGTATACTTTTCGTCGCTTTATTATCAGCTTGAGTGAGAGTAAGGATTAACTTCGCACCGTTACTATGTGTTTTTTCCAAGAGCTCATCTATTCTCTCAGCAAACAGCAGGTATCCATCATTCTCTTTATAGAGTGAGCCATCCTCTAAAATCGGAATATCATAATAAGCTAAGATTTTAAGATTATTAAACTCTATTAAATTCAGGTTATTAAATGCCCATCCGGGAGCATAACTGAACACGTTTTGTGTTTTTGCTATTGCGCCAGGAGAGACCTTCTCATCATGTGAAGAAACAAGAGGTGAAATAAACGTGCTGGCGAAATTTATAATGCCTACCCGATAAAAAAGTAATACCGCGATCAGCAATCCTATGATGATATCGAGAAGTTTTATATCCTTGCTAGTATGCATACCATAAACACATACACCCTTCATAATATGAACACCTGGTGCATGAAGTTTGAGCAATAACTGTCAATTCCTTTATTCTGAAAACCGATTCTCCTTAGGTAAGAAAGAACTCGGTAAGAAATAAAAAGGCAGATAACAGACAGTCTAGCAGAATGTAAAAATTCTGTCAAGTTTTGGTAAGAATTTTGTAAGAAGTAATCTGGAGATCGCGATTTAAGATTTATGAGTTCTTAAATCTTGAATCTTAAAGCATAATTCTGGCTCTGTTGGTGAGAATGCTTACTCAAATGAAACGGTATGTACGATCGTGTCAACGGTCACCATGTGCCCTTCCTCCGATGGATGGATGCCATCATCAGGATTGGTATAACGTTTATTTCCAAATGGATCATCAGTTTTTGTACTTTTATATACATCTATCACGGTTATATGTTGCTCTTTTGCGACCGCATACACATTATTTATCTGTGTAATGATTTTTAGAGCATGTTCTTCAGAAGTTTGTTCATCCCAGTTGACCCCTTTAGGACCTTTTCCAAACTCATACTGAAGCGGTGCTATTTCAGCCATAAGATATACTTGTGCATTTGTTTTTTTTACTTGGCTCACAAGCTGTGAAAGAAGTTCCTTATGTTTAGCAGGATCATGAGGGATAAAAGGGTTATAGGAAAATGATCCAAGGATAATAATATCTGCTCCTACCTGAGAAATAGGCGGATAAGCACGTTCTTGATAGTGAAGTTCATCATAAAATCGTGCGACCCCCTGCTCAATGTTCTGAGATCCTATTCCATAGTTATACAGTTCAAAGGTAGTTTGAGGGTACGTTTCCTGTAATAGTTCCTTCAGGTACTGCATTTGTCCCATGGTATCAATCATTGAATCACCATAGAGAGCAATACGATACCTTGACTTTTTTAAGAGCCGTTTCTGCGGCTTTTCTGTAGACTCCTCCGGAGGAGTTGCTGCGCCTTGTATTGAATTGTTCGCTGATTTTTGCGTATCCCTTGCTATCTTTTGAGTAAGATCCCATAACAAAAATCCGCTCATTACAACGCTGGCACTTATGATGATGATACTCGCACTGAGAACCAATGAAGGGCGGGGAGAAAAGGACTTATTATATTGCTTTACCACGAAAATAGTGTAAATTACCAGACTCCCCGATTCAACTTCATCTTATTCATGCGTTATTTTTTAGCGGTAACTTGCTTTTTGAGATCTTTTGCCGCTGTATCCATATCCTTTACCCGTGCAACAAACTCTTCTCTTACTCCGTTGATTACATTACCAACCCGTTTTCTTGTTTTCTCATCTGAAAGAAGAAACACAGCAACACTTGCTGCTCCAACCGCACCTAAAACAGTACCCAGCGCTCCTGCCGCAAGCGGACTCATTCCTTTTTTTGTATTCAACATGTGATTCACCCCCCCACTTTAAAACAACTATTAATGAGTTTCCATCATCACGGAGATAGAATTAATAATTCAGAATTTAGAGTTTAGAATGAATTCAGAATAAAAGAATTCTACATTCTTAATTCAATTCTCAATTATTAACTTTGAATTCAGAATTCTTTTCAGTATCGTCATAATACTCACTCAGTCTCACAGAAAAATAAAAAGTATGTAAGATACGGGTAAGACTTCACCATTTATAGGTTTTATGAAGAAGCCATTCCCATAGTGGAGCCGGAAGTAATTTTCGTATGAAGTAATATTTATGCGCATCGTTCCCGATACGATAGCGAAGTTTTGGTTTATTATACTGCGAAATTGAAAAAACAGCATCAACCACTTCCTGCGGATCTGCAACTTTAGAAGCCAATCGCTGTTTTTTTACATCATGTGTTCTTTTATAACGGGTAAAAAAATGGTCAATCAAGTTTTTATAGGGAGAGTCTTTTCGCAAGAGAGATTGCGGCGACTTTCTATTTTTCGAAAAATTCGTTAAGTAAGATCCCGGCTCAACCATCGTCACCTGAATTCCAAAATGCCTCAGCTCAAACCGCAATCCTTCCGTTAACGTTTCGATGGCAAACTTGGATGATGAGTAACTGCTAAATAAAGGGAATGGAACTACACCATTGAGAGAGCTGAAGTTAACAATAAGACCTGACTTTTGTTTTCTCATAATGGGTACCACTGACTTTATCATCCGAAGAGTACCGAAAATGTTTGTTTCATAGAGAGAGCGGATATCATCAAGGGGAGTTTCTTCAAGCGGACCCAAATAGCCGTAGCCTGCGTTATTGATCAGAATATCTATTCGTCTAAGAGCGGTATAAATTCTTTGAACTCCTTTTGTTACGCTTTCATCATTTGCTACATCGAGGGAAATGACTGTCAGCGGAAGGTGTTCAGTTTTTTGTATCGTTTTTAGTTGTTCTGCTCCTTCACTGTGGATGTTTCTTACTGTTGCAAACGTTGCATATCCTTCCCGCGCAAATTTCAGCGCCATCCCAAATCCAAACCCCGATGAACATCCGGTGATGAGAACTACTTTATTCATATAAAAAATTAAAAATGAAAATGAGAGATTCTGGATGCACCCGCCTCTGGCGGGTTTACCAGAATGACGACATAACCTCCGTCATTCTGGGGACGAACGGAGCCGAGTCAGGCTCGGCGAAGAGAGGATTCCAGAATCTACTATTTGATATCTAATCTGTAACATTTTTTGATTTTTAATATCCCATTATACTCTTGACGTCCCCAAAAAATCTGCATATACTCAAAATAACATCTGTTTTCAGAAGGGAGGTGAAATACAAATATGGACCATAAAACATTGCACATGGTAACATTTCCCTTAGTAGTGCTCGGTGCTCTAAACTGGGGACTCGTTGCTCTTTTCAATTTGAATCTCGTCAATGCTCTCCTTGGATCAATGCCAACTGTTGAAAGAGTAGCGTATATACTCGTTGGAGCGTCAGCAGTCTACCTCGTTGCAACCCACATGAAAGATTGCAAGATCTGTGGAAAAAAGTAAATCGTTGAGTCAATCATTTACTAAAACTTATTTCTCCCCTGCAAAGGGGAGAAATAGTTTTTCTCTATAGAAAATTACTGAGGCTCTTTGATCCGCTTCGTCTCTTTCACAAAGAAATCAACACCATCTGAGAGAAGTTTGATATAGGCAGTGTTTTCAATTGAGTTTATGGGAAAATTGGAGTAGGTACTCCATCCTAAATGAATGAGAAATTTATGCATAACATCGCCGTGAGAAACAATGAGTATCGTTTTTTCCGGGTAAATTATCGCGACTTCCCGAATGAAAGTAATAAAACGCGTCACCATCTCCTCCTCGCTTTCCC
>CAZHGF010000026.1:0-10703 GCA_964531945.1 uncultured Gammaproteobacteria bacterium
TAAATACGTTCAGTCTCCCCAGTTCCCGGCTGAAAAATCTTCCGATCGACAAAATGGGTAGGAAAAAGAAGTCGATAACTGGGGTAAGAGGACCTTCTCTTTCATCTAATTTATACTCGTTTGCTACCTGTTTGATGCGGTAAGAAAAAAATGAAATAACACTAATAAAAAAGATAAACAGAGACTGGGAAATCAAATTGAAGTTAAGAAGTGTTAATAGCTGATTTATTACTGAAAGAGTAATAAAGAACGTGAGGGTGTAGATGATGGTAAAGATGAATACTCTCAATGAGTTCTTATCTCTTACTTTTTTTCTCATATACCCAACCTGTGTTTCAAACGATTTATCAGCGTCAATGATATTGATGATTCTGTTGTAGATTTTCTTTGTATTTTCTTCACCGGGGAGCTTGAAAAAAAGCACAATCAGGAGCATCAGTAAAGGAGGAGATAGAGAGTTAATAACTATACTCAAGCGGTGAACATCGCCATAAAAATAGACAGAAACCGGATACTCGAGAAGCAAAGCGAGAATCATTTTGGTAATAAATATATAGATAAGACTTCGGAAAGCTAATGTTCTCAATCGTGTGCCAATTTGATGGTATTTTTCTTTGCAGGACTTCTCTACTTCATACCAGAGAGTTTGAGAATCGGTCAGAATACTTTTGAGATCATATTTCCTTTTATTAAAAACATCGAATAATATCAGATAGGGTGGCAGCTGCTTCTTCACAAATCTTGCTAAGTTATCGCTATAAGGTCCTTTCAGTAACTCATCAACCTTTTTAAATATCGCGGGTAAGTTGGAAATAATTTTTTTTAAGTCTTCTTTATTGAACTTTGAGAGCGGTTTATAGAATGTAGTGAATAAGTGGTAACGCTGATAAGGGAGATCGCTTTTCCGGTATGCTTTTTCAAGAGCGACGAGCAAAAACGCGTCCTGCTTTTCTTTATCAAGGCCTTCAACTTTAATTTTATCTTTCAGTGTCTGAAAGATAAAGAAAGTAAAGCTCGCGTTCCTCTGGGAAGAGGCGGGATTGAGAGTTTCTTCGATTTCGCACGTGAGAAACTCGAATAAATACTGCCAGAGAAATGACTGATTTTCCCCCTGTTTTCCCTCAAGGAGTTCTTTGCGAATATGGGTATACGCGTCAAGTATCTTTTGAATCTGCTCAATATCCTGATCACCAAGGCTTTCATTGGGAAAGTAGCGCGCCCAGGTTAGCTCTCTCAATAAATTCTCAGATTCTGCTTTTGCTTCAGGATTAAGCGCAAGTCGACGTTTGAGAATCCGTTCAATAGCGGCTCGGAGTACCAGGTGATCTTCTCTATACTCGACTGCGTTTCTTACTTTTTCATATGCGATTGCGAGAAATGACACAGTCTGGGAAACGGAAAGCTTAGAAAGATCGTCAGGCTCGATACGGGATTTAATAGATTTAAGACTCATAAGAAGACCGTTCGTATTCTGCGAAAGCTCTATCTTTTTGTTTTCCCTCTCAGAAGGTTCTGTATTCCCATCAAGAGTAAAAGGTAACGCGTTGTCCATAGGTATTCGTCAACAACTAACTTATTATACTATGGAAGATAGTCATTAGGCTGAGAAATTAGTCAGGAAGTGGTCACTGGGTTTGGAAAGAAGAAAATTATTTATGCAGTTTGCCACCGGAAGAAGCAATCAAATCCACAATACTCTTCACCTGCTGATCAAGAACGGCTTGAGTGTCAGCTTCTGCATTTAACCGAAGGAGTGGTTCTGTATTTGACATGCGTACATTAAACCACCAGTCTTTAAACCAGAAGGTAACGCCGTCAATCTCATCGATTGATTCAACATTTTTCTCATAGGTATTTCTTAAGGCTTGAATAATCTTTTGTTTATCTTCTGCTTTGAAGTTAATTTCACCGGAAACAGGGTATTTATCATATTGTTTCCGTAAATCAGACAGTTTCCTTCCTGATTCAGAAAGAATTTGGAGCATAAGAAGACCAGTAATAAGCGATGATTCTGCATAGTAATTGGATTTGTAAAAGAAATGTCCGGAGTGTTCGCCCACAAAATCAACATTTTTCTCTCGCATTACATTTTTGATAAAAGAGTGTCCAACTTTTGTCCTTATCGGTGTCCCGCCATACTTCTTAATAGTTTCTCGCACCACTCTTCCGCAGATAGCGTTATAACCATACGCACCAGGTGCTTTCCTTATGAGATATCCGGTAAGGATAGCGGTTGTTACCGTGCCTGATAGCTTAGTTCCCGTCTCATCCATAAAAAATGCTCTGTCGGCATCACCATCAAGCGCGATTCCCATATCAGCTCCTTCTTCACGCACTTTTTTCTCAAGATCTAAGGTATTCTCATCTTTGAGTGGATCCGGAAGGTGATGAGGAAAATTACCATCGGGATTTAAGTACAAGCCGATAATCTCAACAGGAAGATGTTTTTGCATCTCTATCCAGGCAGGACCACCCATTCCATTTCCCCCGTCAACTACTACTTTCAGTTTTTTTAATGAGTTGATTTTAATATAAGAAAGAGCATGGTTTATCCAATCATTAAAAATATTTTGTTCGGTAAAAGACCCCTTTTTTTCAGTCTTCGGAATTTCCTGGTTCATGGAGGCCTTTATTTCCGGGAGACCAAAACCGCTGTACACGGGGACTGCTCCTTTTTTAGCAAACTTTGCTCCATTGTACTCTGCCGGATTATGGCTTGCGGTTACGGTGATATTTAGTTCAAAGCCATACTTGCCCGATGCAAAATTGTGCATTTCTGTGGATATATTACCAAGTGAAACAACATCGACTCCGTAATCAGTAATTCCTGCGACAAGATTCTTAAAGAGTGAAGGTGAAGAAAGACGGGTGTCATAACCTGCCCCAACCGGCCCTTTTTTTATATAGAGAGCAACCGATTTTCCGAGATGATAAAAAAACTCTTCATTAATATCTGTTGGATATACACCGCGAATATCATAGTCTTTGAAGGATTTGGTGTTGAGGTTTAGCATATAATATTTATAACGATTATAAACATAATAATCGTTATAGTGGATTTATCATAAATAATGACACGCCAGAATGTCAAGTGATTTGGTAATAGTAAAGGGCGTACTACCGGTTTTGAGCGCGATAGCGACGCGGTGTAATCCCTCATAAAACCCCAGCAGCTTTACTTTATTCCAAGTCTTTGCTTGAGCGTTGAGTTTGCCTCTCTGCCATGGTAATGTTTTGGGTGAAAATAACTGTTCTTTGGCAAGAATGAGTGTTCGAATGTGCCGTGAGACCATGGTAAAAATAAACATTTCATCCTGTGTTTCAGCAATGGTTGTCAGGAGTTTTATAAACTCAGCTCTCCTTGCGGGAACTAATGTATCTAAAAGGTTAAAGATGGATTTTGGCAATTTGAATTCCTGTACTTTGCCGAGTTTTGCAATCTTAAGATCATGTGACGGTTTTCCCTCCTCCCAGTCAACTATTTCAATATCTTTTGATTGAAACAGAGACTCGAAGTTGACCGGAACTCCCCGCGCGACTATCCGTGAAAGATAGGTATTCAGATTTTGGGTAAAATAGACAAGTTTCGATCCAAACAAATTATAGGTTTGACTGGATTTTGTTACCTTCTCCTCTATTTCTTTCGCAACGACAGTTTCAATCTCTATCCCTTTTTTACGGTACTCTGTTTTTAGGTTATTATAGTAATCTCGTGAACCAACGGTGTCTTCCCCACAGATAATGATGAGCATACGTTATTATAATATACAGCGTTAAGCGAAAAGAGTGAAAGAGACTACAATGGTTACATGGTTGAGATGGTTAAATGGTTAACCATGTAGCCATTAGACCATTTATCCTTTTTTGGTGATTTTCTACGCTTGACGCTTCACGCTTTACGTTATACTCTATATATGTACGACCTCATCTCCATCGGTAACATCAGTATTGATCTCTACTATCGGGATAATTCACTCACTTTTAAACATGGACGTTTTCAGCTTGCGCTCGGAGGTAAATATTTTACAAACTACTTTTACTCGGGGGTTGGTGGAGGAGGGGCAAATGTAGCAATCGGCGCGCGAAACAATGGGTTGAAAGCTGCCGTCTTGGGAAAAATTGGCAATAATCCTTTTAAAGAACTGATACTTACTTCTCTGAAAAAAGAGGATATCACAACGTATTTATGCCAGCTTGAAGAAAATTATCTTAACATTTCAACAATTCTCCTCACTAACGCAGGCGAACGCACCATCATCAACTTTGAATCACCCCACCAGCATATTCTCAGAAATGAACGAGAGCTTCTGAAACTTGAAAAAACACGGGCCGTTTATTTCGGGAACTTACCCGATGTTCCATTGGCTGAGCGAGTGCAGCTTCTCTACTTTTTTAAGAAACGGAATATTCCTATTTATGCAAATCTGGGCGTGAAAGACTGCAGGAGACCAATCACCCAGATCGCAAACTTTATTACAAAACTTGATACCCTGATTCTGAATGGGCATGAGCTTGCAGATTTGATAAAAAAGAGGTTTGATACGATCGACTTTAGTAAAGATATTACCGACCACCTTCCCATTTTAAAACACCGTATTTGTGTAGTAACTCTTGATAAGGAGGGAAGTTACGCGTATTCTCATGGAACGGTGATTTATGAACCAGCGTCCAGTGTCAGTAAAATCATTGACTCTACCGGAGCGGGTGATGGTTTTACTGCAGGTTTTATTGCTGAGTATCTCAAAAGCAAATCCCTTGATAACGCGTTGAGATCGGGAAGTAGATACGCGGGTGAAATATTAAAACGGGTAGGGGCGAATTAGCCGAACAATGGAAAAAGAGAGCAAGAGAACAAAAGAACAAGTTCTGTTGTTCTATTTTGATACTTGTTCCTGCTGTAACTGAGCAACTTTCGCTTCAAGTTCTTTCACTCGTAGCTCAAGTTTTTCTTGCGCGAGTTTATACTCGGTGATATCAAAACTATATATAAAAACTACATTACTTTTTGCGATAAAGCTAATTGTTTGTTTGTAGGTCAAACCGCCAAGAGATAGTTCGCGCGTTACATGCTCTTTCTCACCGGTTTGAAAGCTTTGAATAATCGTTTGTATGTCTTGTGTAAAGGGATGGTTCGTTACTCCTATATACATATCGGTAAATTTGGCTTTCGAGCTGGGATTGAGGTATGTGACCGTACCTTTCATGTCAACCTGGATAACTGGATTCGGGTTTGCTTCTGGAAAATAGCCGAGGCGAATAAGCTTTTGTTCCTGGAGTTTTCTATCCTCAATAAGTTTTTTTAGCGACTCTGCCAGAAAAACTACTTCGTCTTTTGAGGTAAGCCATAGTTTGTGCTGTTCAGCTTCAACCGGTTTTAAAGAATCTGTAGCAATCCGTAAGTCATTCAAAATCTCTTTTTCTGTTTCCGCTTCTTTACGGAGTTTTTCGTTCATGTCCACCAGTTCCTTCGAGCTCAGTTCCAAAGACCGCTCAATAAGAGATCGATCCTGGTCAAAACCGTCATAGGTGTCGCTTATCGTCTGTAGAAGATTCTGCAACTCAGTTGATACCGGCGTCGCATTCCCCAGATACTTTCGTATCTGTCGTTCTAATAATTTATTCATGCGATCTTCTTATCGTTCTGAAAACGTTGTAATAGTCATAGTCTGGTTGTGCAGTTCACACTGTTTTTCTGCGGCGGCCACCGGACAAATTTCTCCGTAAGAATAAAAGCCGGCAATCAGGGCTTTGCCACCAAGGGTATTTGAAACGCTTTCGACTTCTTCTTCAACTCTTTGTTTGAGAACGAGCTTTCTTCCCACACAGCTGATCAATACTGCAAGATCAGGTGCTTGCGAACCAATTGATTCGTAACTCATATTCGCTGCCCCGGCTGCTCCATCAACGAGCCGTTCAAAATTAGCCTTCATCAAACGAACATATGATCCCTCGGGAACATCTCCGGCAAAGGTCATACTTCCCTCCTGCTCGTTAACCGAAAGAATCGTTCTCACCAGCCCTGTTTCCTTCCCTTCCAACCTTAAGCTCAAAGGAAAGAGAAGGCCACTCGCGGGTAAGCCCTTCGCCTGTTCTCCCAGATATTCTTTATAAAGCGCTAGTGCTGGTTTTCCATCGAGTTCATAAAGGACATTTCCTTTTGATTTTGTTACCAGACGATCAGCGCCAAACGAATCCCATCCACCCATTGATCCGTAGCCGATTTTAATACGGTCGCCATAAAATCCAATGACCGCGACGGTATCTTTCTCAGGAGGTGCATCCAAACCAACGTATGTTTCTTTAAACCGGTCCTGGTCACCGGTTAAGCCACCGGTTACCGCGACATTTCGCGGCAGCTTACTCATCAGACCTTTTACCAGGGTACTCCCGTTGACATGTAATCCATCAGAAAGAATGAAAACATGTACCAATCCCTGTTGGGGAAGAGCTGCTCCCAGTTGTTCACCCACCTTATAACTATTTTCCATAGTATCAATCTTAGCTTTTGCCGTCTGCAAGGTTGTGCTCTCAAATTGAACTACAGTGAGAGCCAGGCTGTTGTCATTTACTTCGGTCCCAAGAATCTCTCCGGCTGTTGATCCGGAGAGGATGTGCGCGTTCGGATAGAGACCTTTCACTTCATTAAAGTACTTCGGATCCTTGAGAAGACCACTATCACCAAATAAGAACACCAACTGCGCAGTATCCTTCAAATTGTTATTTGAGAGATCGGTCCAGACTCCATTAAGCCATTTTTTTTGTTCAATTTTCATATTGTTTTAAAATTTATAATGCTTATAACCGTTATAATAGTTATATCATATATTAATTTCCTCCAAAAGATTTCTTCCCGTCATATCTACTGGTTTCTGAACTCCCATTTCAGAAAGTACGGTAGGAGCGATATCACCAAGGATCCCTGTCTGAATCTTGCGCGCTTTTCCCTGGTATTCTTTGCCGACAACAAGAAAAGGAACAGGGCTGTCCGTATGCTCTGTTGAAATAGCTCCTGTCGATGGATTTATTTTCTGCTCAGCGTTTCCGTGATCTGCGGTGATGAATACCGTTGTATCGTAGGTTAATGCGTTCTGGACAATCTTTCCTAAACAGACATCAACAGCTTTAACCGCCGCCACAGTCGCTTCGATATTTCCGGTATGTCCGACCATATCCGGATTGGCAAAATTCACAAGAATGAAATGATATTTTTTTGAGGCGATATGCGGAATGAGAGCGTTGGTGATTTCACTGGCTGCCATCTCCGGCTTTAAGTCATACGTTGCAACTTTGGGAGATGGAATTATTAATCTATCTTCGTGATTAAAGGGTAGGTTCCGATATCCGTTAAAGTAATAGGTGACAAACCGTTCTTTTTCCGACTCACTCATACGAAGCTGCATTAAGCTGTGATCAGATATCACCCTTCCTAAGGGGTTCGGGACAATAATTTTTGGATACGCGATTTCTACCGGCAGACCTTTTTCATACTCTGTCATTGTCACAAACACAATGTTGGCTAGTTTTGGTCCACGCTGGAATGGAGGATTGAATGACTGTGTCTCTTCCTCAGTGTGAAGGTGGGTTTTCCGGTATTTTACCTCATAGGGATCGAATGATGTCGAGAGATTGGCATTTTTTTCAAAGTCGTCGAGAACAAACGCTTTTGTAAGCTGTCGCGGACGGTCGATGCGGAAATTGAAAAATACCACCGCGTCACCTTCTTTGATAAGATTTCCAGAAGCATCAGATTCAGCAATAAGAGTTGGTTCGATAAACTCATCCGTTTTATTTTGTTTATACGCGGTATCAATCGCCTCACGCGCTGAAGGTGATCTGAGTCCTTCACCCTGTGTTAAACACCGATAGGCACTTTCAGTGCGCTCCCAGCGATGATCACGATCCATGGCATAGTAGCGACCGATGACGCTTGCTATCCGGCAATTGCTGGAGGTTTTAAGGCGTTCTTCAATGAGCTGCACCATTTGAAGAGCTGATTTTGGTGGTGAATCGCGACCATCAGTGATAGCGTGTAGAAATACCTGTCGTAACCCGTTCTCCTTTGCGAAATAGAGAAGTGCATAGAGATGATCGATACTTGAGTGTACCGTTCCAGCCCCAATCAAACCAATGATGTGGAGAGCTCCTTTGGTAATTTCAATATGTTTAGCTGCCTTAATAAACGCCGGATTTTCATAAAACGATCCATCGGCAATACTCATGTTGATCCGGGGAAGGTCCTGGTAAACGATTCTTCCAGCCCCGATATTAATATGTCCTACTTCCGTATTCCCTACCTCACCGCGCGGGAGACCGACTGCTTCACCTGATGCTTTTAGAGTAGTGTTTGGATATTGATGGAGAAAAGAGGTGAAGTTGGAAGGAGCGGCAAGATGAACCGCGTTGCCGGGGCCGGATGGAGCAATCCCAAAGCCATCAAGAACGATAAGAATAACGGGTTTCATAGGAATAGTTAGTTCGTTAGTACGTTCATCGTTCATGATACAATATGGTTCTATGGTTCCATTGCTCCATGGTTGAAATGATTTATGATTAACCATTGAGCAATTGAACGATGTGCGTATTACGAACTAACTATATAATTTTCTCATTTAAATAACAATACGCCAATCCACACGCAACCGCGTCAGATTGATCATCTTCTTTGAAATCAAGATCTTGTTTTAAAATGAGGGAGAGCATTTTCTGGACTGATTTTTTATCAGCGTTTCCGTTTCCGGTGATGATTTGTTTTATCTGAAGTGGAGTGAGAAGTTTTGTGGGGATATTTTCTTGAGCGGCTAAAAGATAAATAACTCCTTGAGCCTGGCTAACAGAGATGATTGTCTTTGCGTTTTTGAAAAAAAAGAGTTGTTCAAAGACAATTAAATCAGGTTTCTGTCTGACTACCAGTTTTTTCAATTGGTTGAAGAGGTGGTAAAGCCTCTTCTCATAATGATCAGCTCTAGACGTTCTGATAAGTCCGGAAGTCAGATACTGATAAGTAATACTCCCATTCATTTTTTTCTCAAAATACGCAAAACCGACTTTTTCAATTCCGGGGTCAATGGCAAGAACAAGCATGTTACTATCATCTTATATTATTTTTCATAGAGTAGCAACCTTTTCATCATGGTTCGATTGCTCAGTTGCTCGAGTATTCAACTCATGCTACGGAAATGAAATGATGAAAACAAATCTCGAAAAATAGCCAATTCTGGGCTGGTATATGAACCCAATATTAACCTCGCGGGTTCGATGGGGTAAAGCGATTGCTTTTGGCCTATAATATAGGTATAATCATAATATGGGAACTCCAATCTTTTTACTTGCTCCATTTCATAATGAAATTGTCAGCGCCGTAGCAGGAAAAGACGTTCCATTTCAGGTGGCTGAGCTTGGTAACTTCACCCTCAAATACCAGCCACCTCATTTAAGGCCACCTCTGGTAAAAAAGGCTATGAGTAAAGTATGGGGTGCTGAATATCCGGGAGCGCGGTGTATCGTACCGGAAAAAGGAAGTAGCGTACGAGGCATCATTTATGATTTTGATAAAGAAGCTTTAGAAAGATTGGCTGACTTTAACTTTCATGGGGTATGGATGAATCTGAGAGAAGTACCGGTAAGAACAAAAGTAATGAAGGAGGACGGATCAGAAAAAGAAGTAGCAGTATCGCTCTTTGTAGAAACGGTGATTGATGAGAATACACTCCATGATATTCCTGAAGGACTCTTCGAGGGAGACCACATGCGTATACTTGAAGCACGAATGGCAATATCAGCTCAGATCTACCAAACTGAGAGAGAGCAAAGAGCGCAAAAAGAAAGCTTCAGAACATCACAGGAGAAAAAGTAAATTACGGGACTATTGCTCAATAGTTCAATTGTTCGATTGTTCTACTACTTGATTGCTCCAAATCTTCATCATTATTGTTGAGTATATTCAACTGACAACTGTTTGTTCTTTCATTAATATCTCTGTTAAGGAATAAATTTTATGCCCTGAGCATAGTCGAAGGGCACATATTTCTATGAAACAATGGCAATGGTTTGTTTACATAGTTGAATGCTTAGATAGAAGTTATTACATAGGGATTACTTGGCATATGCCAAATCGTATGGAACAACATGCATCCTCCTTCGCTTCAGACTATATGAAAAAACATGGTTTTAAACGGCTTGTTTATTATGAAGAATATGAACATATTGAAGATGCTAGAAAAAGAGAGCGACAATTGAAGGGATGGTCAAGAAAGAAAAAAGAAAAGCTTATTAATAGAATTTGGAAAAAACTATGAGCCTTCGACCCGCGAGCTAGTGGGAAGGCGAGCTCAGGCAATAAAATAATAACTTTCATTAGTGTATTTTTTAACAAATCAAAAGAGATGGGAGATCGTTCATTAGTACGTCTCGGCTAAACTCCTTACAAAGCTTACACCTGACGCCTATCAAACCAGTGATCTACTGGCGAACTAATAGGGATTTCTCATCTTGGGGGCTGCTTCGCACTTGAGATGCATTCAGTGCTTATCAGGTGGCGATATAGCTACCCGGCGATGCCCTTGTGGGACAACCGGTACACCAGGGATCGCCTCTTCCTGGTCCTCTCGTACTGAGGAAGACTCCCCTCAAAAATCCAATCGCCTGCACAGGATAGAGTCCGAACTGTCTCACGACGTTCTGAACCCAGCTCGCGTACCACTTTA